>JAHDBK010000224.1 GCA_020630455.1 Saprospiraceae bacterium | reverse complement strand
CCAAAACCTTAATCTATTGATTCTCATTGTGATAAATTTTTAAACATGCTCTAAAGGACAACATAAAAAATTATTGGTTCAAGTATTTTTTGTTTTTATAATCGGCCCAATTCCAAGAAAGCCAAGAATGGTTTTTTGTTCTCTTTTTAAACCTCTCCGCTTTATTAGTAATAAAATGGTCGATTTGGTTGCTTGACATATTAGAATATTGTTTTAGTATTGCTTGATTTTCTATCAAAATATAAAGATTTTTATCTGAAACATCATTTACTAAAAAAGGTACATCAATTTTATTTTTATTTTTTGTTTGAATATTATAATGGGTAATCCAAACATCCCAATTTACAAAAGCAAACAACAATAAAATAGAATAACTGATAATCATATTCTTTTGAACCATATAGGAAAATGATTTTGCTTTAGATACTTTAATAAATAAGGTTATCAATCCAATAAGTGTAAGCAATAGAAAAATAAAAACACCTATTCTTTTATAAGCTAAGCCAAATTGTTGGATATAATGCCAATTCCTCATTCCTACAGAAAAACTAAGAAAGATATTTTGAGCAATCCATAAGTATGTCAAGTATTTCAACCATTTATTCTTGGGATAAAAATGAAGATTCTTCCTAAAGAAATACAACACTAGGCCCGCCGCCATAATTATTGATACAATTAAAACATAAGTTCCTTGATGAACAAAAGACCTCAATTCATAGCTTTTCAAATCATCAGTAACACTAAACCAAACATGATTAATATCTGTAATATTAACTATTAACAATAATATATTTAATAATAAAAAAGTAATGAAAGCTATATAATATTCCTTTTTTAGTGCTAAAAAAGAAAAAAGGGTATTTGAAATCTGTTGAGTTCTTTTTCGTATAATATTTTGTGGTTTGTGTTTTTCATCAAAGATATTTTTAGGTATTTCTAATAGTATAGATATCAAAATATAAACACCCAATAACCAAAAGAAAAATGACTGAAATGAAATATCCCAAGCTTCAATTTTTTCAATTATAAAAACAATTGCATTTATAAACCCTTGGGCAAAAGCCAAATTGGCGATACTATAGATTACAAAAAATAAAAATACTATTAATAATGGAATCCAAATAATACTAAAAACTCTAAAAATCTTTAGCCATTTAATATTAAAAACTCCTACGATATTCTTTTTTATTTTTAAATGGATAAATAAAAAATGATATAGTCCATTCAAAGCTATATAAGGAGTATAATTGAGTCCTACTTGATGAAATTTCCCAATTAATAACAAAGCAGTAATTAAAAACATCCAACAAGCATAATCAGAATTATAAAGAATTATTGTTATTGTTGAAATAAATAATGCTATTAATAATGCTTGAAAATACTTATTGGAAAATACAGTGGGTTTACTATAGTACATGAACGGTACAAGTAATGATGTAAAAATAAGGGTATTAATGCCTAAGCCTTCATTTCTAAAAAATAGAAAAAACACTATGCTATAAAGCAGTATTGCGATACTTGATATTTGTTGAGGATTCATATAATTTAAATTTTATATTGAAAAATTATTTTACTCTAGAGCGATATTGTAGACTGATTAAAAACAAATAAGAAATTCCTAATAAAACACTAAAAATAAAAGCCATCATTATGCCTTCCATGTGTTGATTATAGGTCTGACAAATATTTGCTAAATCAGCAAATAGGACTTTGGGTTGGTAAATTACATCCCAAGAATTCCAACGCTGAACTCTTCCAATCCAAACACCTATACCTGCCAAGGGAATGACCATCGTTATTAATAGATGTGCTATCCATTTTTTTGAAATTTGTTTTATTAAAAATTGATGAATTTCGCTTAGAGAAACCAACGCTAATGCCATTCCTGTAGCGGCAAAAGAACTAATGAGCAATACATCCAATATCAATGGAACTTCTGGTCTAGCTCTTAGGTGTATAAAATCTGTAATTATATATGGAGCATTAGGAAAAAAGATGAGCCACAAGGGTAGGAGACCTACTGTTAGCCATTTTTTATCAATTATATTAATGGCTAAAGAAATAATATAAGGAATCCAAGCTAAGAATAAATTCCATACTAAAAATAACATCACATGTGGTATGAATTCCATCCTATATCTTAATAAGATGACATCAAAAATCGTCGCTACCATCAAGCAACTAAAAATTAAAATTTGTTTATTTTTCATAATTATCAAATCTAAAAGTACTTTGAATTTCAAAGTTTATTAATAAAAAAATATTTATTTGCTGTCTTTTTCTTTGTCATTTTGGTTCAATAATGCTTCTAAAGCTCTAAGGTGTTGTTCAAAAGCTAATTTACCTACACCTGTAGCGGCATAGGTAGTCCTTGGTTTTTTACCTACAAATTCTTTATTGATTTTGATATATTCATTTTTTTCAAGTGCTTTGATATGACTAGCCAAATTGCCATCTGACAAACCCAATTGTTCTTTTATCGTATTAAAATCAACCCAATCATTTACCATCAAAATAGACATTATGCCCAATCTTACTCGATTGTCAAATGCCTTATTTAAACTTTTGATGATGTGTTTCATTTTTTCAATTTTGAGTAATCAGTTATCAGTAAATTTATTTTCTTTTATGATAAATTATAGTTGGTTATTTAATAAAGTAGTAATAGATTTTTGAAGAGTCTATTATCTGGCATCTATATTATCTATCATATTTTAAATACATTCGAATACCATAAATAATATGAAGGATGCCAAAACCAATTGCCCATAAGAGTAAGCCAAAACCAACATACCACATTCCTAATAAGCCTAAGATGATTTCAGCAATTCCTAGATATTTAATATCTTCTAATGTGTATTTACTTCCATTCACTAATGCTAAACCATAAAAAATTAGTGTAGCAGGTGCAACAAAACCAAAGTATCCTTTTTTCATTAGAATCAAACAAAAAATACCTCCTGTAACCAAAGGTATTAAAAAATTTACCAACAATCGAATCGAAGAAGGAGTCCACATTTTTTGTCCTGCTTTCCTTGCTTTTCTTTTTGAAAAATAGTAACCTAGTGATAATGCTAGACCTAATACTATAATACCATCTAATAAAAAGAAGGTCATATAATCCATCCCCCATTTTTCCCTAACCACTCCTTCAAAATAATATTTCCTTTGGCTAAAAGGCATTACTTCAGTATATAAAAAAACAAGTGCTGCTCCTAGTAATGCTACTGTTCCAGCTGCTATTCCAGATAAGCCACTCAAGGAGATGAATCGAGAGGATTGCTCCATCATACTCCTTATATAAGCTAATTCTTCGAGATGATTTTTATTTTCCATATAAAAGTACTTTGAAATACAAAGTTATTATTTTTAATTAAAATTATCAAATATTTTAAAATAATTTTAACCCACATGTATTATATAAATTTTTATATGTTAAAATTAAAAACTACATATTTTTACTAAAATTTGATAAGCAGTTAATTAAACATATAATTAATTAAAATATTAAAATAATTACCAAACTACCTTATTTATGGCATAAAACTTGCATTTATTATTAACAGAATATTCGAATTTACAATTCCTTAGGGGATTTTAAGAATATCGGGGTTTTATAGTGCGTTTATTTCAAAGTCGTTGTCAAAGGACAGCGACTTTTTTTATTGTATATCTACACCAGAATTTTTGGTAATCTTACTATATATTCCTTGGATTTTTTCAAGAATCTTATATCCATTCTTATTTATAATTTTACGTCCATCTATTTCGTGTACTTTAGTTAATTCTCCCATAGTTCCCGTACAAAATACTTCATCTGCTGTATAAAACTCTAGGAGAGAAAGATTTTTCTCAACTATTTTTATATTATTTTCTTTACAGATATTAATGACTAGGCTTCTAGTAATACCTGGTAAGCAAGCGTCTGGCAAAGAGGTATAAACAGTATCTTTTCTAATACAAAATATATTAACACCATTAGCTTCTGCTACAAAACCATTTATATCTAGCATAAGTCCTGCATCTGCTCCTGCGTGATTCGCTTCAATTTTAGCCAAGATATTATTCAATAAATTATTATGATGAATTTTTGAATCTAAAAACATGGGATTATTCCTACGTACGCTTGAAGTAATTAGTGTTATGCTTTTATTATATACGGGTGGTTTCCATTCTGCTAATATAATGAGGGTACAACCCATTTGATTGAGTCTTGGATCCATTCCAGAAGTGATTTTTTCACCCCTTGTCAGCGTAAGTCTTACGTGTACACCATCATACATATCATTAGCTTTTAGGGTTTGGAACAATGCCTTTTTTATCGTTTCATTAGAAGGGATATCACTAAAACAAAGTGCATGAGCAGAATTTTGTAACCTTTCTAAATGTTCATCCAAACAAAAAACTTTACCATTATATACTCTAAGCCCTTCCCAAACGGCATCTCCTCCTTGAACTACACTATCAAATACCGATACTTTGGCATCTTCACGCTTGACTAATTTATCATTAACAAAGACAAGAATGTCTTTATTTTTAGGGTTCATTTTTTGTAGCATAATTATACAATTTTAAAAGTCAAAAAAAAGGTTTGACTCAATACTAAGTCAAACCTTTTTTAGAAAATATAAACGAATTGATTTTTTAGCTCAATTTGAATTGTACGGGTAAAGTAAAGCGAACCCTTACTGGTTCATTTCTTTGTTTACCTGGCGTCCATTTAGGCATATTTTTGATGACGCGCATTGCTTCATCTCCACATTTCCCACCTGGATCTTTTAATAATTCTAAATCAGTAATAGAACCATCTTTTTCTACGGTAAAACGAATTACTGCTCTACCTTCAATTCCGTTTTCACGAGCGATAGCTGGGTATTTAATATTCTTTTGAAGATATTTGATAATCTTTTCATCAGAACATTTTTTACGTTCATTCTTATCGCTTATTCCTTCACAGCCTGCAAAGTGAGGCATATACTCTACCACTTTAAAAATCTCGTCTGCCGGTGGCGGAGGAGGTGGCGGTGGTGGCGGTGGAGGAGGTGGTGGTGGAGCCTTCTTTTTAGGCGGCGGCGGTGGAGGAGGAGGATCATTATTCAACTCTTCTTCCGGATCCGGCGGCGTAAAATCAGGCTGTTCAATTTCTACCTCATCCGGTACTTCTTCGATAACGGGAGGTGGTGGCGGCGGTGGAGGTGGAGGAGGTTCCGCTGTACGTGGAATTTCCACTTCAACTTCTTCCTCTAAATCACCATAATCTAATGAAATTTCAAATGCTTCATCAAATCTGGTAAGGTTCATTACAAAGATAACCATTAGCAATGCTGCAACTGCGCCAATCGCTAAGTGAGTAGAGCTTCTTTTGAAAACGTCTACTTCTGGGTACTTTCTAACGCCTAATTTGAGAGCACTCGAGTCCGTTAATAAATTACCATTTTCTCTTTTTCTGTCTAAAAAGCGACTCATTATCCAAGGGACTAAAAAAACCGCTAAAAGTATTAAAACTAGAAAGGTAACTACAACAGCCGCGGGTAATGCAAAAATATCACTCATAGACTGAGGTTTTTATTAATTTAAATAAAAAAACACCAAACAATGTTCCGACAATATTAGCAAATATATCGGATATTTCAAAATTTCTTCCTGTATTTATAGTGTATTGTAAAACTTCTAACAATATACTATACATAATACATGATGCAATAATAGTAAAAAGGGTTGTGTTCTGTATCACGTTTATTGGATTTTTTTTAAAAAAAGTCCAAATCCAAACAAAAACAAGGGTAGCATAAGCTATAAAATGACCTATTTTATCTGAAAATTTAAAACCTACATCAGGAATTTTTTGAGTACTGATTAAAGACAAAATAAGTATTGCAATTGTTATAAGAGATGCAGTAATAAAATAAAGATAAAAATATTTATCGTTGTTTTTATTAGACATTCTTAGCTAATTAATTCTTCATAAGCTTGAGCGTCTAGTAGTTCTTCTAACTCTTCTGGATTGCTGATTTTTATTTTAACAATCCATCCTTTACCATAAGGATCTTCATTTATTAAAGCTGGATTATCTCCTTCGTCTTGATTTAATTCGTCATTAAACTCTAAAATATTTCCACTGACAGGCATGAATAAATCAGATGTTGTTTTAACAGCTTCAACTACTCCAAACTCTTCTTCTTGTTCTAAATCTTCTCCTACTGTTTCTACTTCTACATATACAATTTCACCTAATTCACTTTGTGCGAAGTCTGTAATTCCAATATATGCAATATTATCTTCTTCAATTCTAATCCATTCGTGGTCATTGGTGTATTTCAAATCTTTTGGTATAGACATTATTAAGATTTATTATAAGGTTGATAAAATGTTTTTATA
>JAHDBK010000223.1 GCA_020630455.1 Saprospiraceae bacterium | reverse complement strand
TATAATCTCTTAATAATTAATGAAGAAGCACCACCGCCACCATTACAGATTGCAGCTAGCCCGATTTCTCCATCTTCTTGATGAAGAACGTTATTTAAAGTTGTTAAGATTCTAGCACCTGAAGTACCTAAAGGATGTCCTAATGCTACTGCCCCTCCAAATACATTTACTTTATCTTCCGAAAGTTCCATAACTTGATTGAATGCCATAGTTACAACTGAAAATGCTTCATTGACTTCAAAGAAATCAATATCCGAAACGCTCAATCCTGCTCTTTTTAAAGCTATTGGAGCTGCTTTAGTAGGTGCCGTCGTAAACCATTCTGGTTCATGAGCTGCATCTGCAAATGATAGTATTTCAGCAACAGGTTTAAGTCCTAATTCTTTAACTTTCTCTTCACTAGCTAAAATTAAAGCAGATGCACCATCATTAATAGTAGATGCATTCGCAGCAGTAACAGTACCATCTTTTGTAAATGCAGGTCTTAATGCAGGTATTTTTTCAAATCTTACATTTTTAAATTCCTCATCTTCAATGACCACGATAGGATCTTTTTTACGTTGTGGAACACTTACAGGAATAATCTCTTCTTTAAATTTTCCAGATTCTGTAGCAGCCGCAGCTCTTTTATATGATTGAATAGCATAATTATCTTGGGCTTCTCTTGAAATATTAAATTTAACAGCCGTTGCATCTGCACAAACACCCATTGCTTGTTGGTTATATACATCTGTTAATCCATCCATTTGAAGACCGTCGACTAGAGTTGCATTGCCATACTTATATCCCCATCTTGCCTTAGGTAAGTAAAATGGAATATTGCTCATACTTTCCATTCCTCCTGCTACTACTACATCATTCATTCCTAACATGATACTTTGAGCAGCGAGCATAACTGACTTCATTCCTGAAGAACATACTTTATTTACTGTAGTACAAGGAACGGTATTGCTAATCCCCGCTTTAATAGCTGCTTGACGAGCAGGTGCTTGACCTAGATTAGCCGAACAAACATTACCCATAAAAACTTCATTGACTTCAGAAGCGGCTATACCCGCTTTCTCTAAAGCTCCTTTAATTGCGAAACTTCCTAAATCAGTAGCTGAAAAGCCTTTTAAAATACCACCAAAACTTCCCATTGGGGTTCTTACAGCAGTACAGATATATACTTTTTTCATATTTTAAATTTATTTTTTTTGCAAAAATAAAAATAATTCATTCCTCAGAAGAACAGTTTTAGAATAATAATAGTTTTTATATTAATATTATTAATAACAAACACATTAAATAACAAAATAATAAAGAAATTTCTTTATTATTAGATTTTAGGTACTAGAACAAATTATTGATTATCGTCTATTACTACCAATAAAAAAACAGCCGACTTACTTTTAAGCCGGCCGTTTTAAAAGGACGAAGTATTCTAATTTTATTGTTTTAAAACTTTATGAGTATAAACTTCTTTGTCAGATTGTAAGCTTACCATATAAATCCCTTGAGGTAAATTGCTTAAATCCAAGTCTATATTCTGATTTCCTTGATAATAATCATTCGTAAATTGATGAATATTTTTACCATATATATCTGTAATACTAACGGTCAAATTAGTACTCTCGTGCAACATGAATGATAGTGTTGCTTGACCACTTGTAGGATTCGGTATTACATGCATATCTGATGCAAATGAAACTTCCAACACACCTGAAGTCACTTGACCTGCTGCTACTGTAAAGTCTAGACTAGGCTTAGCTTGAAGCGTTGGTCTCAATTGAACTAAATATGGTTCGTGATTTACACCGGGTATATCAACATGAACGAAATAATCACCAAATTGTAAATTAGCAAAAGAATATTCACCATTAGCATTAGTAACAGTAGTTGCAATAATATTGTCTCTTGCATCTAATATATGAATGGTTACATTCGCCATTGGATTATCTCCTGTACCTCTTTCTACTTGGTCATCACCACCATTCCATAAATTACCACCATCAAAGATAGTCCCTGATATAAAACCATTAGGCGTATCATCTAAAACGATAGTTTCACAAATAGTTGCTGTACAAGAATCTGCCCAAGTAATTGTAGTTAAACAAATCGTATATGCTTGTAAACTATCATTTATGGAATAAACATGTGTTATATCTTGCCCAACAGCAGAAGTTCCATCACCCAATGTCCATACATGTTGGTCTGCGTTTACTCCGTAGCCAAACAAAAATACCTCAAAACCACCATTTGGCAACATCGTTCCATAATAGAAGTATTCGGCAGTTGTACTACAGGTATCTGGAGATGTCCCTCCTGTATTGCCTCCATTCCCGTTTCCTCCATTATTATAATCACACTCACCAGGAGTCCATGACGTAATACCAAAGCAGTAATAAGCGACACAATCATTATCATAAGTAACACCATCACAACCACACACTGGGTCGTAATCAAATGTACAAGGTGCATTCGCTAAGTCAATAACAGTCCAATCTAAACAAACACCTCCTGGATTATTATTATTAATATATATGTCACCACAATAATCACATACAGAGCCATCATCTCCTGTAGCTGTTATACATATATTATAAACGCCATCAGTATAACCGCCTAAATCAACAATATTTCCTGTAGCAGTAGTACCATCTGGCAATGTCCATACAAATGTATAAGAACTACCTGAACCTTGTGCCCATGCTTCAAGAGCTAAATTCCCTGAAGGAGTAGTAAATTCATTGTATCCTATCCAACAACCTATACTTGGTTCTATAATAACTGTTGTACAATCTTGACAATATTCTATTGTATCACCCTCTACCGCTACACATATACTATAGTTTCCTGCGGGATAATTATTTAAGTCTAGATAACTACTATTAACACTTTGAGGAATACCATCAATCCACCAAGTATAATTATAAGCACTTTCGTTACCAGTCACTCCTGCTTCAATGCCAACGACACTATTAAAATTACCATATTCGTAGTAAAAATCTATAAGGCAGGTATCTGGGTCATTGTTAATTGTAACATAACCACAATATTCACATGCTAGGTTGTTTAATGAATCAACTGCATCTACACATATATAATATTGCCCATCAAGGAAACCAGACATATCGTATGTTTCTCCATATCCTACAACGCCATTGTTCCACCAAGTGTAATCATAATCAGCATTAGGGTTATTACCTGTTGCTTGAGCATTCAAAATAGTTCCACCTGTACTTGGGTCTGTTGAAGAAGTATAATATACTTCGCAAAAAGAGTTATTTCCATTTAAAGTTACTGTAATGCAATCTCCTTGGCATACAATAGCGTTTCCATCTTCACCATTCACACAGATAGTATATGTACCAGAAGGATAATTTGATAAATCAAGATAGCTTCCATTTGTTGAATTTACAGGATTTCCATCAATGTTCCAAAAATAAATTAAACCTACTGTTCCATTAAATAGTGCTTCTATACCTATGATATTGTTATTATTATCATATTCATAATAAAAATCTACCAAACAAGTATCAGGATTTCCAAATGTAACATCTTCACAATATTCACAAAATACATTTTGCAAAGAATCTACGGCTTCTACACAAATATTATAAGTTCCATTTTGTACGTTTGCCAATGTAAATGTCTCTCCTTGTCCTAAATAATTACCATTAGATGACCAATAATAACCATACCAGGAATTAGGGTCATTACTTGTAGCAGCAGCATTAAAAACAGTTGTACCTGTAATCGGGTCAGATGTATAGGTATAATAGACTTCGCAATAATCATTAGGTAGAGTAGGCAGAGTAATACATGCTTCAGCTGTACAGCCAAAATCGTCTGTAACAGTAACACAATAAGAGTTACCAGACATACCTAACTTAGGATTGGCAGTATCTCCATCACTCCAACTATAAGAATATGGCATATTGGGGTCACCATTGAATACTTGAGCATCTAAGATTGTACCATTTGGTGTTGTATCATCTACAATTTCTACATAAAAATTACATTGATTATTATTCACTTGAAGAGTATGACAATAATCACAAACTATGCCGTTAACATCTACTACCGTCAAGCATATAACATAGACACCATCTGCAAAAGTTTCAGAAAAATTATCGCCTGTAACATTAGGTAAAAAGACACCATCTATAGACCATTCGTAAGTATATGGAGCAGTGCCATCTGTTGCAAGTCCTAAGAATGTATAATTACCCCCTCCATTATCTGTTGCAGAAATAGTAGCATAACAAGCTGCTGAACTATCACAATCTACAGTTAGATTAGGATTATTTCCTCCAAAAATATCATAGTTTAAATTATATTGAAAAGTATCATTTGAGAACGGGCAATTAATATAAGCTAAGACTGTCCCCGAACTATCACAGGTTTGGAGAGGAACGTTTACATAACCATTAGGGTCTGAACAAAAAGGAACTGTATTGTTATTATTACAAGAAGTGTTAAATATATATCCACAAACTTCTCCAGGAGATAGTCCATTAGGTGTTTGGAACCAAGTTTCAACATAAGTAGTCATTGTATTATAGGCGGTAAAACTTCTACAAGAACTACAAGTTTGACCAAAGTCATCTGTAACATAAACACATACGACATGAGTGCCTAATGAAAAATTATCTGTCAAAACATCTCCTGTGACATTAGGGACAACATTACCGTCTAATGTCCATTCGTATGTAAATGGAGCAACTCCACCTGAAAGTATTTCTGCAATAAAGGAATAATCCCCCCCTCCGTTATCTTCCTCATAAATAGTAACAAGACAAGTACTATTAGCTCCATAACAAGTAGTCTGAGCAGTATAAACTGTAGGGCTATTATAATTATATGGAACAGTAAATAGGTCTGGTGCTGTACCTGTACCACAAACAAATTCAAAATCAGCAGTACCAATAGAATCACAGGAAACTACGGTAAAAAACATCAAACCATCTGGGTCTGAACAAACTGTTTCGCTGACTATTTGTCCACAATAGTCGTGACTTACTGTTGCACATTCATTGGCCAAAGGAAGACCATTGATGTCAAATGCATACAATTCTATTTGAGAAGTGTATTGAGCCGAAAGCGACATCATTCCACAAATAAACATAAAGGTTAATAATAAATTTTTCATAATGACATTTTTAAATATATTTTAAAAATAAAGAATTTTTGTTATTTTAATTTGAAATTAAAGATTGAACCAAGCGTCCTTCATCACTTATGACTTCTAAAAAATAGATACCATGAATGGGATTTTTGATTTCTATTTGTTCATTTTGTATTGTTATTTCTAATTTTTGTCCTAAAGTATTGTACAGATTTACTTGATAATTATTCAATTGCTCTAATCCTGAAATATTGAATTGATTATCTTCTAAGACCGTTGGATAAATATCTAATTTTTCTTGTAGCGGATTTTCGACACTAGTTTGAACATCAATAGTTAAACCTTGAACATCTACCTCTCTAACTTCTAAGTATGGATTGGTCATATATACATCTTCAAAATTCATGATTTCAACATCTGTAGCACTAGGCACATTTCCTTCAATTACTATTGACAACTTACCTATAGATGAAAAACCAATAACTGAACTATAATCTGTTCTTACTATTGATATATGTAATTGATTAGTATTAAAATCTTTTTTTACAATGCTTAAAATAGTAGATTGATTGGGGTTGATCCAAAATTGATCCAATTCAAATACAACTGAATTGAAATCTACATAATCTGTATTGACATTAATAGAAAATGCAATTCCATAAAAATCTTCTACAATATTATTCGCAGAACCTAAGTCTATATTAAAAGTATATGCCTGATTGTTGGATAAAGCAATATTACTAACTCCACCACTAAATCTCATACTTGGCATATTGCCATTAATGATGGTAAAGTCTTCATTAGCAATATTATTGTGAATCAATCCAAAATTAGTGTCTATAGCTTCTTGGTCTAAAGAATCTACAACACCATCTCCATTACAATCGGCAAATCCAATATTGATGTCTCCAAAAAACAATCCTTGATTATTTGGAGAAGCGGTTTGTCCTTCCCATTCTGTAGAGATACTGTCTCTAGGGTCACATGGCATATTAATAACGGTTCCAAGGTAAAGTAGGTCGTATTGGTTAACTATCCCATTATTATTAATATCTCCGGGCCAAATGATAGTATCCGATTGAGCATTCGCTATAATGCTAGTCAACATTATAGCGAAAATAAAACCGAATATTTTTAAAGATATTTTCATGTTTTAGTTTATTTGATTTCAAAGATAGAAGCTATAATATTAATTATCAAAGACAATTAATTGTAAAAGTTGCATATTTTTTTATAAATTTATACTTATAAATTGACAATTAATAAATAAAATTCTTTAT
>JAHDBK010000222.1 GCA_020630455.1 Saprospiraceae bacterium | reverse complement strand
TCTTGTAATAAAAATATGAATAATTTATCTGAAAATGAAGAAGAAACTTCAATAGTTAATGAAAAGGACAAGGATGAACCTGAACAAAAAGAGGAAGACGAATTGACTAGAGAAGATATTTTTTATAAAGATGTCGCTAATGATATTTGTCAGTGTACAGAAGGCTTAGTAAAATACCTTAAAAAAGTTGAGGAGACTGAAACCAAAGAAGAACGCGAAAAAGTTATGAAAGAAATCGCTCCTGATTTAGAAAACGAAACCAGTAAATCTAAAAAATGTATGGACGCTTTAAAACAAAAATACGGAGAAATTGAAAATACCATTAAAGCTCAAAAAGCAATGGAAAAATATTGCCCAGATTATTTTAATTTAATGAAAATTTCACGAATTAGATAATGAAAGCTTTATTATTAATTGATTTACAAAATGACTTTTGTCATTTAGGTGCTTTAGAAGTTAAGGAAGCCAATTCAATAATTCCTATTGCTAATGATTTAATGTCTCACTTTGATGAAATCGTCGCTTCTCAGGATTGGCATCCAGCAGACCATCTCAGTTTCGCAGCAAATCATTATTGGAAAAAGCCAGGGCAAATCATTGATTTAAATGGATTAGAACAAATTTTATGGCCAATCCATTGTGTCCAAAATAGCATGGGAGCAGCATTTCATGATGGTTTAAATACCCAAAAAATAACAAAAGTTATTTATAAAGGGACAGATAAATCCATAGATAGCTATTCTGTATTTTATGATAATGGACATCTAAAAGCAACAGACTTACATGATTATTTGCAATCTAAAAATATTAAAGAATTATATATCTTAGGACTGGCTACAGATTATTGTGTACAATTTACAGTGCTTGACGCACTAGAACTCAATTATACTGTTTACCTCATCCAAGATGCCTGTAAAGCTGTTAATTTAAATGAAAACGATGGTCAGAATGCCATCCTAAAAATGCAAGAAAAAGGAGCAATTATTATAAATTCAAATGAGCTTTTGGGCTTATAAACCCAAGCCTTCTAGCTGCTTACCACCTAAACCGATGATTCCTTTCCCCACTTTTGAAGATAGACCAATTATAGTAGAATAAGTTTTAAACTTTCTTTGAAACCTAGGATATAAATCAATAAAGTCTTTTATATAGTCTTTTTTGGAAAGTTTCAAGGCAAATGCTGCAACTTCTAGTATATTCATATCTTCTCTCCATTGTCCTATATCTTTTAAAATGATATCAATGTTGTCCTTGTTTTGTTCAGAGTAAGTTTTGGCATACAAAACGCCTTTTTTAGGATTGGCAAAATTCAAACTTTGATGCATCATTTTGGTAAAACTACCTGCTAAAATATCTAATTTTTGCTCCTTAGACATCGTTTCAGAACGAGCAGCCTTTTTTAATAATTCAGAATGTTTCATTAGCCATTGTCCTTGCTTTTTACTAGCACAAGAACTCGTTAGTAATAATGCAATGCCTAAGTATATCAATATTGTGTGTTTCATATTTTTGAATTTTAATATATAGGTAAGACGAAGTAAAAATTCTAATTGTTATTTATAAAAATATTAAGTTTATATTAAAAATATTTAAAAATAACAAAATCTCTTTATATTAACTGATAACTTAAATCTATCTTTTATAAAAAATATAATCAGATGATAGCGGCTCTACTCCATTTTCTTTAGCAATAGAAGTAATCTGAGCCCTGTGATATGTTGAATGATTAACAATATGATAAATAATATCTTTAATTTTATTAGTGAACTTTTGATTTTTACTATTCGTATAAATGACTTCTTCATCCATTGGAAAGCCTTCTACAATTTGTATAGAGGTTTTATAATTTTCTTCATTAATTGTTTCCCAATTATTCAAATCGTGAATTTGCCAAGTCTCAAAAGTCGATTCGATGCCTCTCAATCTAGAATTCCAAATGTGTTGAGCATTCAAAACATGATTCATTAATAAGATGGTTCTTTCGGTCAGTTGTTCTTTTTGTTGATTCAATCTTTTAATGATTAAATCATTTATTTCGTAGTTATATTCGAGGATATTAAGTAAAAAAGCGGCTAGTTGCATATCATATTTATTTTTTCCTTGAATAATTTCTTTTATTTCTTCAACAATAATGTTTAAGTCTTGTTCTCCATTGATAGTATAATGTGCTTTTTTATAGATAGGATTTCTAATGCTAAGTGTATTCTCAATATATTCTAATAAATTATTTTGATTTTTTAATAAAGGACGCTTATCTCTTTCTTTTTCTAATCGTTTAACCAAAGTTTGGGGACTAACTTCTAAATAAATGGCAACACTCAAATCTAAAATGTGTTTCATATTGTTATGAAAACAAGGAGTGCCACCACCCAATGCTAAAACAGAAGGTTTAGGTTCTTCTAATAAAGAAAGCAAAACATTTTTTTCTCTTTCTCTAAAATAAGATTCACCCCTTGTTGAGAAAATTTCTCGAATGCTTTGTCCTTCGGTAATTTCTATAAGACCATCAGTATCAATACAATTTATTTGTAAAGCTTTGGCTAATTTTTGGGAAACGGTACTTTTACCACAACCCATAAAACCTATTAAACTGATAGATTTATTAATTATCATTTATATAATTGTAATTTTATTATGCAATTTATAAAAAAAACTTGTTATTATTAAAAAATAAATTAAAAATATATTTAAAATGAAAAACAAATTCCCTGATATTGAAAAATTAAGAACAGCTTGGAAATTAGTTGGTCAAAAACATTATCAACAAAAATATAGAGGTTCAAAACCAAATGAAGAATTTGAATATTTATACCATTTGAATTGTGTTTTATTAGAAACTCAAAACGCAATATTTAATTCTAATCAAATTTATGATTCCAATTTAGCCATGTTATGTGCAATTTTACATGATACCATTGAAGATACTACAACCACATTTGAAGAAATAGAAGGTCTTTTTGGAGAAAAAGTAGCTAATGGCGTGATGGCATTGACTAAAAATGAAGCTCTGCCTAAAGTGAATCAAATGCAAGACAGCTTAGATAGAATCTTAAAGCAAGGTCCAGAAATCGCTATCGTTAAAATGGCTGATAGAATCGCTAATTTACAACCTCCACCACATCATTGGAATACAGATAAAATCAAAAAATATTATAGCGAAGCATTGATGATTCATCATCAATTGAAAGATTCAAATGAATATTTGTCAGAACGATTTTTACAAAAAATAAATGAGTATGAACAGTTTTTTTATTGAAATAATAAAGAAATTTCTTTATTATTCAATTATTAGAAAAGTCTAATGTCTATAGTCTATTATCTGATTGTCTAATTATAAATTAAAACTCTTGTATTAAAGGCAGTCTAACGATAACTTGAGTACCATTTGGGTTTTTATTAGCATCTATTAAATCAATAATTTCTACAGGAATATATTTTTTACCTTCACGTAGGGCTTCGAGTCTTTGTTGAGTAACTTCCATAGCTACAGATTGATGTCCTGGTTTTTTAGACTGTTTGAGTTCATTCGCTTTTTCTCTTCCCAAGCCATTGTCTGTGATGGTACATATTAATAAATTATTTTTGACCTCAAAATTAATATGAATATTACCTTCTTTTTCTAAATGAGCAATTCCATGAATTACCGCATTTTCAACAAATGGTTGTAATAACATAGGTGGGATTTGTATCTCTTCAATGTCAATATTATTATAATTAATAGTATAATTAAATGGAGTTTTTTGGCAAAATTGTTCCATTTTTAGGTATTTGTCCAATGTATTTATTTCTTCATCCAAGCTAATATTTGATTGTCTTGAATTAGATAAAATAGAACGCATTAATTGAGCAAAATTACCTATTTGTGTCCTTGCTACTGAATAATCTTTTGTCGCCACTAAAGATTGTATAGAATTGAGTGCATTGAATATAAAGTGAGGATTCATTTGAAGTTGCAAAGCTTTTTGTTCTAATTGCAAAACTTTATTTTCAATTTCCAAGTGTTCTCTTTTCGCTTTTTCTCTTTTTTCAATTCTTTTTTTCCAATTATAAAAAATAAGTCCAATTAGCAAGAATAATATCAAAAGACTCATAATTTTAAACCACATTTTCTCCCAATATGGTTTTTTTATACTAAAAGGAGTTGAAAGAATATTGCTCGTTAATTGCTCATCAATCAAGGCTTGTACCTCAAATTTGTAATCTCCTGGAGGTAAATTAGAATAATCAACAGATTCTTTTTTGGAAGTAGGAGACCATTCATTTTCAATACCTAATAATCGCCATCTATAAAATATTTCTTCTGGTTGACTGAGGTTAATAGCTTTAAATTCAAAATTAATACTATTGGTGTGGTGGGGTAGTGATAGTCCTTGTTTTAGTCCAAGTTTTTGGTCATAAAAAGAAGCGTAAGCGGTTTCTTGTATTTTTTTATAAAATAAAGAAATTTCTTTATAATGGAGTTTAGGTGCTAGGATTTTAGTTTGTTTTTGAGAGGGAATGTGTTGGGTTAGACCATTCATTGTTCCAAACCAAATATGATTATTTTGATCTAAAATTACAGCGTTTTGACAAGTTTCTATTCCTAAGAATCCTTTATTTTTTCCATAAAAATCAATATGAGTCACTATGCCTACTTCATTAATATGCAATAAATCTACGCCTTTTTCACTCCCTGCCCAAAGGTTACCATTTTTATCAAATTGTAAAGAGTATATATTATAAGAATGAAGTTTGTTTATATTAGAAATAGGATTAAAATACACAGAATCTGTTCGTATGTCTGCCTTTAATATTCCATTACTAGCAGTACCGATCCATAGATATCCGTTATCATCAAAAGCCAATGAACGTACCGCTACATCGTAACTTAAACCCTCTTGTTTGTAGAATATTTTTTTAATTATTTTAGGATTTTTCTCATTTATTTCCATTAAATATCCAACTTCTCCAATTCGCGTAGCAAACCAAATTTTACCATCGTCTGATTTCTTTAAATCGGTAATTCTTGAACTTCTCAATCCGATATTTCTACTAAAAACTTGATAATTATATGTACTATCATTGATGGTTTTTAGTCTATAAATTCCCTTTTGAGTAGCTATCCAAATGGAAGAATTATCTTCAACCAATGCCACTACTTCTTTGAAGGCCAACTCCTCTTCAATTTTAATATTATTACACGAAAAACTATCACATTTATACAATCCTTTTCCAATGGTACCTACCCATAAATTTTCATTTTTGTCCTCTAATAATGCCTTGCATTTGACATTAAATTGCCCACTATCTATTTCTACTTTTTGAAAACCTAAAGTGTCATAATAGGCAAGTCCACCACTTGAAGCAGAAAACCAAATTTGTCCATTTTTTCTTTCAGTAATAGCATAAATTCTATCCCCGTGAATACCTTCTTTTTCGTCATAATGGACAAAAAATTGACCCAAATATTTAATCACGCCACCACCTGAAGTTCCCATCCAAATATTGCCCCAATCATCTTGGATAAATGCCATGATATTTTTGTTAGGAAGACCTTCTCTTGTACTTATTTTAGACCATTTTTTTAATTTAAAATCATAAAAAAGTAATCCATTTTCTTCTAATCCAATCCAAAAATTTCCATCAGAATCTTTAAACATTGCCCAACCATTTATGGTGTTGGGCAGTTCATTTTGTTCTATCTCTTCAAGGCTATTTGAATCGTATATTTTTAGTCCTTGAGTATGAGATAAAACCCAAATATTTCCATCTGAATCTTGATTAATTGCAATGACTTCTGTTACTTTTTTATCTAATGATTGAAACTCCTTTTTCTTATAATCATAATAATAAGTTCCTTGATTTGAGGCAATCCATATCCTGTTATCTTCCTTATAAAAATCGTGAATGATAGTTTTGTCTAATAATCTATTTATATTCAATTTATAAAGAGAATCCTTTATGAAATTGTATTCATAAATACCTTTTTGAGATGCAATCCACAACAAATTTTTATTAAAATAAGCAAATTTTTCTGACTTAGGAAGCTCATTGTTTTGAGGGTGGAAGTCCTTGAATTGATAACCATCATAGGTGCAAATTCCTCTTTGAGTACTTATCCATAATGTACCCAAACTATCTTCAAAAATTTCAGAAATAGAATTGGAAATTAGTCCATTTTTGGTAGAGAAATGTTGGAATTCTTTTCCGTCAAATCGACTTAGTCCTCCTCCTTGTGTGCCCATCCACAAATAACCTTTGCTGTCTTGTTCTAGGGCATATACCTGAGATTGAGCAAGTCCATCCTCAATAGAGTATTGAATGAAGTTATAAGACTGACTTAATAATGAAGAATTCATTATCAAAAAATAAAAAAATATGAGTATTCTTTTTAGCATTTAAAAGACAAGATAAAAAGAATACTC
>JAHDBK010000221.1 GCA_020630455.1 Saprospiraceae bacterium | reverse complement strand
GAGTAATTTGTTTTTCATAAAAAAAACTTTTCGTAATAACGTTTATTAATATTATATTTTTTTAAAAATTTAGTTTTATATTCATAATAATTTTTAGATTTTTATAAAAATAAAAAATATTCTTTATTTTTGCTTATAAAAAAAAGACTTTATGAAATTTCTATTTGGATTGATATTAGTTGCATTAACGACATATATAGCCCCTATGTTTATGCCTTGGTGGGGATTTGTAGCTTTGGCTGGATTAGTGGGGGTGTTAATTGGAGAAAATGGATGGAAAAGTTTTTTATATGGTTTATTAGCGGCTTTATTAGTTTGGGGTGTTTATGCCTTTTTATTAGATAGTGGGAATGAGCAAGTATTATCTAATAAAATGGCAACATTATTTGGTATTGATGGCGGAAATTTACTCCTTATAATTACTGCTGTACTTGGTGGCTTGTTAGGAGGTTTAGGTAGTATGACAGGTTCGTTTTTTCGCCAACTCATTGCAGGTAAACCCAAAAGAAAAGGATATTATAAAAGGTAGTATAGAGCCCTTAGTACACTGTTTTATTATTTCTATTATCCTAATTTTATTCTTAAATGCTTTTAATCTTCTTAAAGATAAGGAGGGATTTGGGTTTTTGAAAAGCTTCCTAGATATTTATGGTTTTTTGTGGACTTTGTACATCGTTTTTATAATTATTAATTATAAAAATAATTAATATAACATCTAATGGAGTGTAAAACAATTAAAAGTAATGTTTATTTCCTATAATTTATGATTGCTTTTAATGATGAAAATAAAGAGAATTCTTTATCATATCTTGGAAACTTAATGATTGAATCCTAAAATTCATCATCATTAATACTATTGACAAATTAATAAAAAAAATAATACATAAAATTTTGAAAAATGTATAATAAATGAGTTCTTTACATATTAGTATTAATTTTAATAAATTGGTGTGATTTTTGCTAAAATTATTAAAAAGCTCATTTTAGGAGTTATGTATTAAAATTTAAACATGCTCTAAAGCATAAAAGGTCTAGGTCTAAACTATATCATGGATAAAAACAATCAATTATTGGTCTTAGGGAACAAAGTGAAGTGGATATTACTATTAATAGCCATTGTTTTGTTGGGTGTTTCTATTGCAATAGATGTTTTTAAAGCACCTAACACTGAAACAGAACACTATGCACAAATCCTACAAGATTATCTCAAACAAGAAGAAAAGGTAGCGGATGCCATTGTCGAAAATACAGAATTTCTCAATAAATTTATTGACAAATCGACAGTTTCAGATTTAGAATATGAAATTTTTAATCAAAAATTTACCTTACTCGTTTACGAAAAGGATTCTCTTATTTTTTGGAATAATACAAGAGTCGGTTTTGGAATAGACGAGAGTAAAAAATACTTTCTTCATTCTAAGGACGAATATCAAAAAAGAGGTGCTTTAGATAAATCTACACATCTATATGCTTCAAAAAATGCTATTTATTATACAAAAGAAAAACAACTTGATGATGGAAAACTGGTTGTTGTTCTTATTCCCATCAAATATATTTATAAATATGTAACCAATAGTATTTACCTAGAAAATATATTTGGAGTGGATGCTTATGATGATACTGAAGACATAACGATACCTAAAGATTTAAGGTTGACATTAAATTTGGAGGAAGCGAGTAGTTTGGTGAAAAATTTAAAAGGAGAAGTCGTTTTTGGTTTGAAAATGGAAAAACCCGTCCGTTCAACCAAGGTAGATAATGCCCTTTTTGTTCTCAACTTATTGGCTTTTATTTTATTCTTAATCGTAATATCCCATACAACATTAATTTTTATTAATAAAAATGAATACTGGAAAGGCCTGACATTCTTGATTGTTTCCATTGTACTTTTAAGGGTATTTATGTCGTATCTCGGATTTTCAGATCACTTTATATCTATATCCTTTTTTGAAGAAAAAATATCATCGCATTTATTCTCTGCGACCATTGGTGATTTATTAATCAACTCTATTTTGGTCTTATGGGTATCTATCTTTTTTCATAGGACTTTTTATGAGGAGCGTTTTAAGGAATTGCCTAATATTCAAAAATATGCCATTGCGTTTTTTATATATTTGTTTATAGTCTGTATTATTTTATTTGTAACGGATATATTGAAAAACTTAGTTCTTGAAACCGATATTCCTTTTGATTTTAATGCTGTAGCAAAAATTAATGTACAAAGTTTTATGGCCATTATTGGAGTTCTTCTTCTAATGATGTCATTGTTTTTCTTTACACACAAAACATCTAATATTATTCACAAAATGGAATTGGGAATGATGAATAGAATCTTTGTACTTTTAGGAGCAATAAGTATTGCTTATTTGAGTGCTTGGGCATTAGGTGTTGATTTACCATTGATTTTATTGTTTTTATTTTCAAATATATACATTTTATCATTTGATTTATTTGTAGAAAAAGATTCCACTTCTTTTGCTTGGATAATTGTTTGGTTGATTATCTTTTCTGGTTTTTCTGCTTCATTCATTTATAGATATAATATTGAAAAAGAATACAATAAGCGATTAGAGTATGCCGAACTATTGTCCAAAGAAAGAGATGCTGTATTAGAGAAAGAGATGGTGGAACTATATAATCAATCGAAAGATGACGAAGACTTATTGAATGTTGTTATTAATAAATTTAGTGAAAAAGAAGTAGAAGAAATTTTTGAACAAAATCACTCTATTGATTCTAGGTTTTTATTTTATAAAGTTTATTTTCATTTATTTATTGAAGACTCTACTGAAATTGTAGCTTTAGATAAGGACAGTGAAAAAATATTAAATGTATTCAAAGACGATAGAACTAAAATACAAGAAAATTTACATTATGTAAGTTCATCATCTTCAAGAGGTTTTTATTATATAAGATTGTATTTTCCCATTGATAATTATACTAAAAAATTAATAATATTAGAATTTGAACATTCTGTTGGTGAAAGTGAAAGTGCTTATACAGAATTGTTTATAAATGAAAATTATAAAAAAGCAGAAGATATTCTTCAATATAATTTTGCAATATATAAGGGGAGAAGGCTAGTCGAACAAAACGGTAATGGTTATAGTTCTTTTATTAGTGAAGACCAAGAAATACCGAAATTGGGTGAGTATAAATTCAGTAATCATGAAGGTAAATCTTATTTGACCTATCATGATAGAAATGGAATGTTGGTTATTATCAATCAAAATCTCCCTGAATTTACCTCTCAATTCCGTTCATTATTTGCCTATTTGTTTACTATTATGGTATTAGTGCTGAGCTTTTTTGTATTAATAAATGCTCTAGTACAATTGATATTCAGAGGAGCGAGTTTATTTTATCAGACCACAACCTCGCTTAGAAATAGAATCCAAATATCTGTAATATTAATGATTTTATTCTCTTTTATTGTCATTGGTTTTATTACAATTTTCTTCTTTGATGCTAAAAATACCGAATATCACGATAAACGTTTTGATAGAAAAGCACAATCCGTAAGAGGTTCTATGGCAAGGGAAATCAGTCGCTGGAATATTGATAGAGACTCAATAGATAGATGGAAACAAATTGCAAAACCAGTTTCTCAAATTCATAGAACTGATGTTAATATTTATTCTCTTGAAGGAAAATTGATTGCTTCTTCTATGCAAGAAGTATTTTCTAAAGGACTCAGTGCTCCTTTTATTAATGCTAAAGCATTGTATGATTTACAAGTCAAGAAAAAGGAAATCACTAGGATGGATAAAGAGAATGCAGAGCAAATTGGTGAACTGAAATATGTAAGCCAATATGAAATGCTGAAAAATACCAAAGGGGATTTAATCGCTTATCTGGGTATTCCTTATTATGCACACGAAAGTAAATTGGCTTCGGATACCTCCGATTTCATTAGTACACTATTGAATATTTATGTGATTTTATTATTAATGGCAGGTTTAATAGCCATTTGGGTAGCTCGTTCCATTACTCGCCCAATTGCTGAATTAGGAGAAAAAATGAAAGAACTCAAAATTGGTAAAAAGAATGAACCCATTATATGGAAAGATAGCAAAGATGAATTGAGTGAGCTCGTAATTGAATATAATAAAATGATTCAAAAACTAGAAGATAGTGCCGAACTATTAGCACAATCAGAGAGAGAAGGTGCTTGGAGAGAAATGGCAAAACAAGTAGCACATGAGATTAAGAATCCGTTGACTCCTATGAAATTGAGTATTCAATATCTAGAATATGCTTCTCAAAGTAATCCAGATAATATAGAAGGCATGATTAAGCGAGTTTCACGTACTTTGATAGAACAAATTGATAATCTTTCTCATATCGCAACAGAGTTTTCTAACTTTGCCAAAATGCCAAGAGCCGAAAATGAAGAGTTCATCATCAATTCTACCGTACAATCCGTTTATGATTTATTTGTGAATGAAAGAGAAGATGTTGAAATGGAAATTTCTCTACCTAAGGAAAAAATACCTGTTTACGCAGATAAAAAACAATTATTAAGGGTATTGAATAATATTATTAAAAATGCCATTCAAGCAATTCCTGAAGATAGAAAAGGTAAAATTCATGTTGAATTGAATAAACTTAACGAAGAAAAATTCCAAGTAGCTGTTCACGATAATGGTACAGGTATCGAAAAAGATATGTTTGAATATATTTTCATACCACACATTACCACCAAATCATCGGGTACTGGACTAGGTTTAGCAATGTCCAAAAATATAGTCGAATCCTTAGGTGGAAAAATTTACTTTAAATCAACGGTAGGCGTAGGAACTACCTTCTTCATTGAAATGCCTATATATAAGGATGAAGACTAGGGGATTTATCCCACAATCAAAATAATAAAGAAAACTCTTTATTATTTTGATTGCGGGCTTAGTATTATTTTCTCTTTGGATAAAAAGTCAATCCTTTTCGCTGCATTTTACGAATTAAAGGACTACAACGGTAACGCGTTTCTCTATACTCATCAAATAAATCATCTAAGATGGATTCGCATACATCCATTCCCCATTCGTCTGCCCACTTCAATAGACCTTTTGGATAGTTAACGCCTTTGGTCATAGCGGTATCAATATCTTCTTTAGTAGCAATATTCCAGAATAGCGCATCGGCGGCCTCATTGATGAGCATAACGACAATTCTTTCTACGATTTTTTCGCCTTGTTTTTTATCTTTATTAAACTCTTGCTCACTGCTATCCTCTCCATAATCATAAAAACCTTTACCACTTTTTCTTCCTAAATAGCCTGCTTCAACTAATCTCTTTTGAGTAAATGAAGGTTTATATCTATCATCATAATAATAGGCTTTGAAAACACTTTCAGTAACCGCAAAGTTAACATCATGTCCAATGAAATCCATTAATGTAAAAGGACCCATTCTAAAACCTCCAATTTCTGTCATTGCCCAATCAATCATTGCAGGAGAAGCAATACCTTCTTCATAAATTCTAATCGCTTCACTATAAAATGGACGAGCCACCCTGTTGACAATAAAAGCTGGAGTGTCTTTTGCTAAGACCGTTTCCTTTCCCCAAGTATCAATGGTAGATTTTGATAACTCAACAATGCCCTTGTCGGTTTGCACTGCAGGAATGATTTCTACCAATTTCATAATAGGAGCAGGATTGAAAAAATGAATACCAATAACTCTTTCGGGTTGGCTACAAGCCGCCGCCAAAGAAGTAATAGATAAAGAAGAAGTATTAGATGCCAAGATACATTCACTACGTACTATTTTTTCAATTTCTTGAAATGCTTTCTTTTTAATATCTAAATTTTCAATAATAGCTTCTATTACTAAGTCGGCATCATTAATATTGTGAATATCATCTATGTATCGGATATTATTAGTTATGGATTGAGCCTGTTCATTAGTGAATTTCCCTTTGTTGACAAGTTTTTCTAAAGTCTTCGCTAAATTGGCTTGTGACTTAGTTAATGCTTGTTTATAAGTGTCATATATTTTCACCTTACAACCGTTTTGAGCAGCTACTTGTGCGATACCGCTGCCCATCGCTCCAGCTCCTATGATGGCTACGTTTTTTATCATTTTTATCATTTTTTTGCAAATATAAACATCTATATTGATTATTTTTACAAAAAATAGGGATTATGGATTTTTTAAAAGATATGTGGCTCTTCCTCAAAGAAAGAAAAAAATATTGGCTCGCTCCAGTCATTATGGTACTCCTCATCCTAGGCGTTTTAATCGTTTTTGGTGGTAGTAGTGCTATCGCTCCCTTTATTTATACCTTGTTTTAGGTAAAATAAATATTGTCGGGTAAATTTAATGTATGTTTAAGTTTACCCAACAATATTTGTTTGTTAATTAAGCTCTTTTAACAAAGTGTCAGCAGCTAATTTTCCTAATTTATTAGAA
>JAHDBK010000220.1 GCA_020630455.1 Saprospiraceae bacterium | reverse complement strand
AATAAAAATTAATCAATGGAAAATCCAATTACTGTTTCTCCAAATTTATCCTATATAAAAGAAGGGCTTCAAAAACAAAAAGAATATTTTAAAACTGGAGCTACTTTAGATGTTGAATTCAGATTGAAACATTTAAGACTTCTTAAAAAAGAAATCGAAAAAAGAGAGGCTGATATTCACCAAGCTTTATATAAAGACTTGAAAAAGTCTGAACCTGAAGCTTATATTACAGAGACAGGTATTGTGATGAAAGAACTCGACGAAACCATCAAAAAAACAAGACGTTGGGCAAAACCAAGAAGCGTTCCAACGCCTATGTTCTTTTCTCCTGGATCCAGTAAAATACATCCAGAACCTTATGGTACTTGTTTGGTTATTTCTCCTTGGAATTATCCCTTTCAATTGCTCTTTTTACCATTAATAGGTGCTATTTCCGCTGGGAATACAGTCGTGTGTAAACCATCGGAATGTTCTGCACATACGACTCAGATAACTAAAGAAATAATCGAAGCAGTATTTGAAAAACAGTATGTATGGGTAGTCGAAGGAGCAGTTCCTGAAAGTACGGCTTTGTTGAGAGAACGTTGGGATTATATTTTCTTTACGGGTAGTACTCATGTCGGTAGAATAGTATATCAAGCAGCTGCAAAACATTTGACTCCTGTTACATTAGAATTAGGAGGAAAGAGTCCTTGTATTGTTGATAAAGATATTAATTTAGAAAATACAGCGAATAGAATAGTTTGGGCTAAGTTTTTGAATGTAGGGCAGACTTGTATCGCACCAGATTACATGTATGTCCATGAAGATATTAAAGATAAATTAATAGCCAAAATAAAAGAAAAAATTAGTCAACACTACAGTGATAGTCCTCAGACAAGTGAGGATTTTGGAAGAATTATCAATGAGCGTAATTTTGAAAGATTATGTAGCTTGATTGATGGAGAAAAGGTTTGTTTTGGTGGGCAAACGGATAAAGATGATTTATACATTTCTCCTACCTTAATGGATAATGTACATCCAGATGATGCAGTAATGCAAGAAGAGATTTTTGGCCCTATTCTTCCTATTATGACTTATAAGAATATTGATGATGTTATTCAATATATTAATTCTAAAGAGAAACCATTAGCTTTGTATGTTTTTTCTACTAATAAAAGCATAGTGAATAAAGTACTTAAAAATTGTTCATCAGGAGGAGCAACGGTCAATGATGCTGTTCTTCATATTGGTAATGCTCATTTACCTTTTGGTGGAGTAGGGGAGAGCGGTATTGGTGCTTACCATAGTCAATTGACTTTTGATACTTTTTCACATTTAAAAAGTGTTTTACACAAATGGGCAATTGTCGATTTGAGTATTCGTTATGCTCCTTGGGGTAAAAACTTTAAATGGTTGAAATTTTTAATGAAAAATACATTATAGTTATTGAAGTATAATATAAATGAAAAAGCGATTAATAAAGAGAATTCTTTATTAATCGCTTTTTTTTATAGATTAGAATATTTTATTCTTCAACATTCATTACTTTAGAAAAAATATGTAATAAATCAGAAATTCTTTCTTTTAAATCTTTTCTATCTACTATGAAATCTAGGAAGCCATGTTCAAGTAAAAACTCAGAAGTTTGAAATCCTTCGGGTAAGTCCTTTTTTATAGTTTCTTTCACTACACGAGGTCCCGCAAAAGCTATTAAAGCATTAGGTTCCGCAAAATTTATATCGCCAAGCATAGCGAAAGATGCCGTTACACCACCAGTCGTGGGGTCAGTTAAAAATGAAAAATAAGGAACTCCTGCTTTAGCTAATTGGCTTAGTTTTGCAGAGGTTTTTGCCATTTGCATCAAAGAAAAAGCAGATTCCATCATTCTTGCCCCACCCGATTTAGAAATAATCATTAAAGGCGTTTCCGTATTTTTAGCTTCATCAATTGCTTTAGATATTTTTTCTCCTACTACAGAACCCATAGAGCCTCCAATAAAACCAAAATCCATAGCAGCAATGATAATCGATTTTTTGTTAACCTTTCCAGTAGCTACCGAAATAGCATCTTTAAGGTCTGTTTTTTTCTTGGCCGCTTCTAATCTTTCTTTATATGGTTTGAGGTCATTAAATTCAAGAAAATCTTTTGATTCTAAATCTTCAAATAACAAAGTGTATTTATTATTATCAAAAATAACTTCAAAATATTCTTCAGAGCCTACGCGGGTATGATGATTACATTTTACACACTTATAAAAGTTTTCTTTGAATTCTTTCATAGTGTTGGTGTGCTTACAAGATTTGCATTTGTGCCAAACGCCGTCTGGAACTTCTTTCTTGAATTTTGTTGAGGTCTGGATTCCTTCTCTTAATCTTTTAAACCAACTCATAGAAAATATTTTTTACAAATATATACAATCTTATCATTATCCCATTAACATAAAAAAGGTTTTTAATAAGTATTTATTAAAAACCTTTTTTACAGATATTATTATTATATTAATAATAAAGATAATTCTTTATCATTAAATCTTTTTCATCCAATTGAATTTATCTTCAATAAGACCTGTACGAATATCATTGATTTCTTTTTTCAACATATTTCCAATTTTTCTATCTTCAATTGGAGGCAATTCCATTTTCTTACCTTTATGAGTTAGAGAAGCAACGTGAGAAACAACTGCAGCAGTTCCTGCTCCAAAAATTTCCTTTAATTCACCATTGTCATAAGCTTCTATAATTTCATCAATTGCGATAGGCCTTTCTTCTACAGAAATTCCTTTGTCTTTTAATATGGTTAAGAAACTCTTTCTAGTGATTCCTCTTAAAATAGCTCCATCTGTAGCAGGAGTCAATACTTTATCTCCAATCACAAAGAATAAGTTCATGGTTCCTACTTCTTGAATATATTTGAATTCATGAGCATCCATCCACATTACTTGGTCGTAGCCAGCTTCATTAGCTATTTTCATGGGTAATAAAGAAGCAGCGTAATTACCTGCTGCCTTTGCTTCACCGACACCACCTTTTACTGCTCTTACAAAATTCTCTGCTGTAATCAAATGAACTGGTTTTGGATAATAAGGGCCCACTGGGCATAAAAATATAATAAACTGATATGTAGCTGAAGATTTAACACCTAAATAACCATCTACACCTAACATAAAAGGACGAATATAGAGAGAACTTCCTTCAAATGTAGGTATCCAATTTTTATCTAATTTAATTAAAGTTTCTATGGCATCACAAAAGAAGTTTTCAGGGATTGTTGGCATACATAATCTTTCTGCTGATAAATTGAAACGTTTTGCATGTTCTTCAATTCTAAATACAGAAGGTTCTCCATCTTGATTTTTGAAGGCTTTCATCCCTTCAAAAATAGCTTGTCCATAATGCATCATATTAGATGCAGGATGAAAAGATAAATTTCCAAATGGTAAAATACGAGCTTGTTGCCATTTACCATCAAAAAAATCGGCTACAAACATGTGGTCTGTAAAAACCTTTCCAAAAGGCAAGTCGCTAAAATCAACTTGATCTATTTTAGACTCTGAAATAGAGTTTATTTTGATATTGAAATTACTCATATTATATAAATTTTTTTTGTAAAGTTATATAAAAAATAAATAAAAATTTGTTATTTTTGATGATAAAATAATTTTTATTTTATTCGGTTTTGTTTTTTTGCTTGGATGCCAAATTTTATTTTGCTTATGGACATAATTGAAAAAGTTATAAATGTACAGGATTTAGAAAATTTCATCAATTTTGATGAAGAAAGCAACCCTAAACGTATTTTTATCGTCTTAAAGGGGAATAATAACGATTATTCTGAATTATTGACAAAAATGATGTCAGCTGTTCAAAAAGATATCCACAAAGATGTGCAACTCATTCATCTAAAAAATAATACTCATATTGCACTTTCAACTTATCTAAAAAAAATAGATGCTGCTAAGGTGTTTTTATTTGGAATATCACCTAAATATGTATGTTTAAATTATGAAATAAAAAAATATGAAATTTTTGAGTTTTATAATTCTAAAATACTTTGGGTAGATGATTTAAAGATTTTAAGTAATAATATAAATTTAAAAAAGAATCTTTGGATTAAAATGAAAGAAATTTTCCAAATTTGATGTATATTAGCTAAATGGAATTAGTATTCGCTTCAAGTAACCAAAATAAAATCAAAGAAATTGCTTCTATGTTAGGGGAAGCATTTATTTTAAAAGGTTTAAAAGATATCAATTGTACAGTTGACATTCCTGAAACTTCAGGAACAATCGAGGGAAATGCCATTCAAAAAGCGATGTATGTTTACAATAATTTTGATGGTATTGATTGTTTTTCAGAAGATACAGGACTTGAAATAAAGGCATTGAATATGAGACCAGGTGTGAAAACAGCAAGATATGCTGGACCTGAAAAAGATGCCGATGCCAATATGGATAAAGTTTTATTAGAATTAGGCGATAAAAAAAATCGAGAAGCAAGATTTCGTACGGTTATTGCTTATATTAAAAACGGTAACATAGAAACTTTTGAAGGAATAGCAGAGGGAACTATTTCTTTTGAAAGAATGGGGAATAAAGGATTTGGATATGATCCAGTTTTTATTCCTAAGGGTTATGAAACTTCTTTTGCTCAAATGGATGCTGAAGAGAAAAATAAAATTAGTCACAGAGCAAAAGCATTTCAATTATTTTTAAAATTTATCAAAAATCAACAATAAAAACATAACTATATACTATTTATTTACTTGAGAAAACTAAACTAGAATCAGATGGCTGAATTTGTATTAAATAATGAACAGATAGCCCAGCGTGTCAATGAGACAGAAGAAGTTGTAAAACTTTGTATTGCTGGAAACCGCACTGCCCAAAAGCAGTTGTATGATATGTTTTCAGGAAAAATGTTTGCTATTTGTTTAAGATATGCCAGTAACAGAGCAGGTGCAGAAGATATACTTCAAGAAGGGTTTATAAAATTATTTAATAATTTAGATAAATTTAAAAACATAGGATCTTTTGAAGGTTGGGTGAAAAGAATTTTTATAAATACGGCTATTGAACAATACAGAAAGGCTATTCAATCTGAAAGATATATAGAAATTGACCAAGTATATAATATTCAAAATCAGGAAGAAGATGCAAATAGTCGCTTGGCAAGGCATGATTTGCTAAAATTGGTACAACAATTGCCTGATGGATATAGAACGGTATTTAATTTATATGCAATTGAAGGATATGGTCACAAAGAAATTGCTCAAATGTTAGAGATATCAATAGGAACTTCTAAATCTCAACTTTCAAGAGCAAGGTTGTTTTTACAAAAAATGTTAAGTGAATTGAAATGAGTAAAAATAATAATATAGATAATTTATTTAGGGATTCTTTCCAAAATTGGGAAGAAAAACCTAGTGGTATTTGGGATAATATTCAAAATGGTTTGGATAATCCGCAAAAGGTTGATGACTTATTTAAGAATAATTTGGACGCTGATGTTCAACCATCTAAGCATAATTGGTCTAAAATCGAAAAACATCTTCCACTTAGTCTAATGATGAGAAGAGAATTAAGCAGATTGAGTATAATCGCAGCTTGCTTAATCGCTGGTATGCTCATTACTTTATATTTCCAACCTGAAGACAAATCAGGTATCATCCCTGTAGAACCTCCAGTCCAAGAAGAACTGAATACTCAAGATGTAGCAGTACAAGTAGATGAACTTAAAGAGATTATTTCTGAACAGGTTGAGCAAGAAATTGCAGTCGATAATTCAAATAAGAATATGAAATCTGTCAAAGTTAATCAAGATGAAGAGTTTTTAAATATTGATGAAGCTAAAATTAGAAGAATTCTTCAACCTCTTGAGCCGCTACCTATGGATTCTGCTATGGCTAGAATTAATGAAGAAAAAGATGATAATATAAAAATTGAAGAAAAGGAATAATTTTTATTACTTTAGATAAGTATTAAAAAAAAACAAGCAATAATAAATAATTTTCTTTATTATTGCTTGTTTTTTTTATGATATTCTTCGTTATTCCTCACAACTTTAGCTACGATTATGCTTTTCAAGTAATGCCAGGACTATAAAATAAATACTAATACGCATCCGTATCGGATAATTCATTACAACTTTACCACAATTGACTATAGTATTGAATAGACTTTTTAAATAATATTCCAAATTGATTTGGATAAAATAGATTAGACAGCAATTAAATAATAAAGAATTTTCTTTATCTTTATGCTCTAAAAAATATAACAATATACCCGTAAACTTAACCTAAATAAAAATCTAAAATCTAATGTCTAAAAAATAAAAGAGCGATAACCCAAAGATTACCGCTCTTTTATTTTAATATTCAGTACTCAGTCCTCAATTATAAATCAACATGGAAGTGTTCTTCCATCCAATTGATACAATCATCAA
>JAHDBK010000219.1 GCA_020630455.1 Saprospiraceae bacterium | reverse complement strand
TAAATCCAATCGTAAAGGCTCAAAGTTTCCTTTTCTTGTGCTAAAATTCCAGCGTCAAAATCGCTTTCGTTTATCGTCTGTTTCTCTCCTGGTTTCATAGCCTCATAGGCTTCAATTATTTTTTGTTCCAGGACTTCAAACGTCTGCGAAAACTTATCATTTCTATACTTCAAAATTTGCTTGCTGGTGCTGGTAACGTTTTGCTTTTCTTGCTCTAGTGCTTGGGCTTTTTCTGATAGCTTCCCCGCTCGATATTCGTATATTTTAGGGAGCAAATTTTGCATGAAAAACAAAAACAAAAACACGCCTAAACCCGCCCAGATATGGGCTAATAAAATGACAAAAGCGAACCCGTAAAAGAATATATTAAACTCTGTTTTTCTGCACCTGTCCGCTTTCTCATAGAGTGCTTTTTTATCACTTTCTAGGTCATGGATTTTATCGCTAATTCTATTCGATAAGTCAGGATTTTGAGAAGTAAAAATTTGCTTTTCTTGCGTCTTACTGTACCCTATTTGTAGTTCTTTAATCTGCTCAATACGTTCATCAATAAAGAAGATTCTCCTTTCATGGTTGGTCATGTTTTGCGTTTTGTTTCGTTTATGTTTCACAATATAACGCAAGGTCTTGACAGTAAGACTATTACATTGTTTTGATGTATTCAATAACTATATAAATAATATTCATCTTTCTGATTCATATATATTTTTTGAGTTCGGGAGGGTTTTAACCTTATCAAAAATTTTGATAAAGTTGATAAGGAAAATGATAAAGTTGATAAGGTCATTTGATAAGGTAGTTGATAAAGTTGATAAGGTTAGCTTCTGTTTTTATAGGGCTTAAAGTGATTTGCTTATCAAGTTTATCTTATCAAAGTTGATAAGGTTATTTGATAAGGAAAATGATAAAGTTGATAAGGTAGATTTTAGTAATTGGCTGACTCTTGGTTGGTTGGGGTTTTGCTTCTTGCTTAGCTGGCTTTTTTTTGTATTGTCCAGCTATGAAAAAATATATTTCGGTTGCGTTGGCTCTTGTGCTTTTCGTTCCTGCTCTTGCTTCAGCTCATAAAGGTGGTACAGATAGGTTCGGGTGTCATGCTGGAACATTACCATACCATTGTAATCATAGTTCAAGTAGTCCAAAAAGTTATACGCCAACACGAGCAAAAAATTATAATTTTAACCCTATCAAAAAAGGTGTAAAAGCTGACGGTCTTTATAAAATTGAAAAAACTGCAAACGCTCCTTTGCGTCTTTTTAACCCGCTCGATTATAAAAAAGATAACTCTCAATTAACCAAAAGAACCGCCTCTAAAATGTCGGCTCTCAATTATAGAAAACCCGCTTATAAATCTCATTCATACAATGAAGAAAAAATGAGTTTCAGAACTTCAAGAACTCCGGTTTTATCTATCATTCAAAAAAATGAAAATGGAACTTTTAAAGTTATGTTTATGGGGCGTATGTATGATGTGAATATTCAAGGAATTAATAATTTGAATGAGTAGTTTTTTTCGTAATACTGTTTTCGTTTTTTCTTTCCTTTTTCTCTTCTTTTTCTTGTGTCTGGACTAAATTCCCATTTTTTTTGTGAGGTCTTGAATAACTGAATTATATGCCCGTGCTTGATTTGCATTTCCTTTTATTGTGCGGGCGTTATCTGCCTTTTTTACTTCTGCGATATACTCAACTATTTTACTAAAAATAGTTCCCTGTACTTCGCCCTTTGTAAATATTCCTTTTCTCCACCAATTCACAAAAACCGCCACTTTCTTTTTATCGTCTTTTGCTTTGCTTTTCTTCTTCGTGTGTTGCCATGCGTAAGATAGCCATTTATCTTCGTATCCCTCAGCTATTCCCATTCGTAGCGAGGGCATAAAAAGAGTTTTTATAAGGTCGTCATTTACATCTAATTTTTTTAGTCCATTAACTGCCCGCTTTTGGCTTTCTGTTAGGTTTTCAAAATCAATTTTTGTGATAGGGTTCGGGTTAAAAAGTGTTGCCCCATCGGGTAGGGTTTCGGGTGTTCTTACTCTTGGTTCTTGGTCGGTAAAAATGAAGTGTACGCCTGTTACTTTTCGCCCTGTTTTGGTCTTTTCTATATCAATGATTTTTATGCTGGTTTCTCTGTTTATTTCTTCAAAAGCTGGCTTCAATACCCACCTATTTAAATCTTTCCATACGGGATATTTCCCATCTAATCCAAGCAATGATTTTAATTCGTCTAAGTCTGCTTGGAAGTAAGAAGTCGGTTTGTGTTTCTTTTCTTTATCTCGTTGGGCTTTTAGCATTTCATAAAGTCGTATCGAGCTTTGTCCTTTGAGGTGTACAATTTCTGCAAGTTCTAATTTTACATACTGTTCAAGCTGGAGAATAAAGGGCGTAAACTTTTGAGAAAACATAAACTCAAATGAGGCTTTTCCCTCGTGCAATAACGGTTCTATATGTTGAAAAAAATTAACCCAACCTTTCCACGTTTGCCCTTTGTGTTTCAAGTTAACTCTTACCCTACGAGTTATCATTTTATCTATTAACTCATTCAGATATTTTGGTTTTTTCCATTTTACCGCTTCATCTTTTTTCAAAAAATCAATTAATTCTTTTGCTGGTACTATGTATCTCATCCCCGCTTTATCTCTAATAGGGTTTACTCTACCAATCATAAAAAGCATTACTTTTTGTTCGTTGGCTGGCATAGAATAACGCCCTTTCAAAATGAGTGAGTTCTCAATTTTGGCTACTTCGTTTTGTTTTTTCATCGCCTCAAAGTTAACTAAAAAAGGGAGTATGTCAAAAAATCTCCCTTTTAGCGGAAATCTCTCCCCTTTTAGTGCGGAAATTTGTCCCCTTTTAGCGGAAATCTCTCCCCTTTTAGCGGAAATCTCTCCCCTTTTAAACTCTAAAACTCTTTGTTTATGGGGGTTATCGTAATCTCTAAAGTCTTGAAAGTTTAATCATGATTAAACTCATGAAAGGAAATCAAGAGAAAAATAAAATTTTTCAATTCAAACTCCCAACCCTCAAATCTTTGAGGGCTTAGGCTCGCAAGCTCGCAAATGGTGTTTCGCTTCGCTCAACGGATTCAACCCACCCACCCGCCATTTTTTTCAGGATTTTTTAAGTTTTCAAAAAAATAAAAAAAGGGCGCGCGGGGCGGCGGCGGAATTTGTGAAAATTCGGCTCATACGTTCGCTGTATGCTCTTATTTTGTTTTCTGTGCGTATGTGGTGGGGTTGGTCGAAAAAATGGCTCTACGGGCTTCTATTCGCTTTGTTTTTCTTCGGGGTCTATTTCTTGGACTTCTCTTGGGGCTGGCAATATTTCCAATATCTCAAAATCGGGTTTATCTACAATTCCAAATATTCGCTTCCATACGGGCGTATTTGCTTTTGCTTCTGCTATCGCTGCCCGTTTGTGTAATGCTAGGCGTTCGGCTTTCTCAATAGCGTTTATTTGTTCAAGGGTTTTTATTTGTTTTTTGAGTGAATTTATATGCTCGTTTTTGGCTTCAACTACCTTATCAACTTTATCATTTTCCTTATCAACTTTATCATCAAACTTATCATTTTCCTTATCAACTTTATCATCAAACTTATCAAGTTTATCAAAAGCTAATGCGCTCCCACCTTTGGCAATATAATCACAAAAATCACTGCTTATAAGTATCTTTTTATTCTCTTTTTTTACAATTACATTATACGCCTCTAAGCCTTTATTTGTAAGTATTTTCTTGGCGTACCTCATCAATGTTTGAGGGTCTTTTTTTGCTCGCTCGCTTGCTTCTTTTTTTGGTAGGAATTTGTCCATATTTTCAGTATATCAAACTTATCAAGTTTATCAAAATTAACCTTATCAAAGTTGATAAGGTAAAAATGATAAAGTTGATAAGGTAACTTTTTTAAATCTTAAATTTCTCATAGTCAAAAATCGGTTTCGGGTCGGGCTGGTTCGGGTCTAAATTGTACCAAATCGGGGCGAACATTACGCCATGACTTTTGATGTATTCGTGCGTGGTCAGTAGGAACATTTCGGGATAATCTACCGCCATGCTGGTTTTCTCTCGTATGCTCTGCAAGTGTTCTAAATCCTTTGTTATGGTCAACACTCTGAACGCTTCGGCGGTGGTATTGAATCGGTCTTTAAATACCCGCTCCCGCCAAATCTGATTATATACTTTGTACTTCTTTTCTATGGTGTTGCTCTCTACTAATCTGCTCCCTTTAATGGTTTCTTTTGCGGTGTCCACTTCGGCAAAAAATAACGCCTCTTTTTGGGTGTGCGGGGTCTGAATACAAAAAGCCATATCGGGGATTATATGGCTTTCTTTGTCGTCTGTACTCATCTTTGTTTTACGGATAAATTGCCCGTCAATTTTTTCATTTTCTAGGTCGGTAACGTACCATTTTTTGAGGTCAAAAGGTAGCCCGTATTTTATAAAATCGTCATCAAGTGAGATTTCAAAATCTGTCATTTTCATGCGGTGCGGGTAGTGGTTCGCTGAACTAAAAGGCTTTATTTTTTTCCAGCCTATCGCCTCAAGGTTTACGCCCTGTTCACGTTCCATGAACTTAGCCCCCAGCGGGGTCATATAGATTACATTCCCTACGCCTATCCATTCGGGTTTTCTCTTTACTGTATGATGAACACGGGGCATATAGATTTTTTCTATGTACTTGAATTTGTATAAATCCCCTACAACTACATTATGTTGATTGATATGTTTCAAGTCCAGCAAGCGCATAATCTGAACACGATTTAAAAACTTATAGAGCATTAAATACTCCATGAGTTTAACGTGCCTGTCTTTCATTAATGTTCTCATATTCTGCTAGTATAGGTTGTCAAAATTCGGTGCGTCTGTCTGTGGTTTCTGCTTTGGCTCTTGTGGGGGGGCGGTGTCTTTCACGCTGTACCCCGTGAACCCGTCGCCCTGTTTTTTCTGTGTGGTTTCCTCTTTCGTATAATACCATTCAAGTTGTTTTTGTATGGTCTGCTTATACTCCTCATTTGTTTGATAGTTTTCGTTTTTCCTGTCTATCAAAAAATTATGCGCTTGGAATACAACGGGTTTTTTATTCCCTGTTTTCATTACAAATTTCCCGTGCTGTAAATTCTTTACGTCCTCAATATCAAGCCCCATTTCTTTACTCATAATTCGCTTGTCTTTGCTCGATGCTTTCCCGCAAATCTTTACTTCTGTATTCGCAAAAACTGCGTGCTTCAATATGGTTTCATTCTCGCCGAGCTGGTCGGTGTACTGGCTCGCAAGTGTCAGGTGTAGCCCGTACTTTCTCGCTTCCTCTAAAATCTTTTTTACGCTCTTAGTTAGAAAATTATGGCACTCATCAACGTAAACGAATACAGGCAAGCGGTACGCCTTTTCTGCTCTTGCTAGGGCGTGGCTTATCATCTCCGCAATGAAGAACGCCCCCAGCAATCGAGAACCCTTTGACAAGCTCCCTTGTGATAGATTTAAAAGCACGGTTTTTTCATGGTCAACAAGTTCTTTAATATCAAAGGTGCTTTTCTTATTTATCAAAATTTTCTGTACCATTGAATTTGTGATAATGGGCTGTAAACGGGTACTAATTCCCGCCCGTGTGCTGTCTGAACTTTTACTAATAAAGTCCGTTTCAAAGTAGCTTTTTACGTCAGGATTCGGGTACTGTTTCGCAATCCTCAAATACTTGTTTTGTGTTTCCTCTCTCATCATTCCTATCAAGTCCCGTATGGTCATATTTTTCGCCCACATAAGCACTTGCAAGCACATTTGTAACATATTATCCATTTTCGGGCTAAACTCGTTTCCAGCTATCAAACTGAACGCTATTGATAATTCGCTGGCTCTTATGCTTATCCTGTTTTGTTGCTCATGTACGGGGTATTTTTCATAGTCAAAATCGAGCGGGTTATATCTTGGATAATATCCCAGCTTTGCAAATTCGGGGCTTATATATACTAACTTGTCAGGGTTATCATAAAAGTATTTTAAACGGCTTACGTCTTGCGCTAAATCGCCGTGAGGGTCGAGCAATAACGCCCCGCATTTCTTTTGACTATCATTGAATAAAAAGAGCTTCATTAGTTCGCTCTTTCCGCTCCCGCTCCCGCCCACTATGTAAGTATGCCTCTGCCTCGCTCCAAAAGGAATTAACGCATTAAATCCACCTAAAAAAAAACTCTTTGCCACTTCTTCGGGTGGAACTTCGTTTGTATATAATCGTATTGTTTCCGCTTCAATTTTAGATAATAAAGCAGGCTTCTTAAATGCAGTTTCATCATTCATATTATACACGACTTTGCGGGTCGTGTCATAAAGTTTTTTGTCTGCCAATTCACGCCCTACCAAGCCCCAATAAATCCAATCATAAAGGCTCAAAGTTTCCTTTTCTTGTGCCAAAATTCCAGCGTCAAAATCGCTTTCGTTTATCGTCTGTTTCTC
>JAHDBK010000218.1 GCA_020630455.1 Saprospiraceae bacterium | reverse complement strand
TTGAACCATTAGCAATGGTAGTTCCTCCTGCTTCATATAATCTCATGGTAATATTCTGACCTGTAACATTTTCAAGGAAAACGGTCACCCAACTTTTATCTCTATTGAACCATAAGTCATTACCATTAGCAGGGTCTGGAGCAGTAAATTCGAACCAAACGTCATTTTGCCCAAATACTTCCTCATCATCAGCCCCTTTAGCAGAAAGCGTTAATAAAGAAGAATAACTAGGACAATCATTTACAACTAGATTATAAGCATTTTCTTTTTTATCATTACAAGGTCTAACAGGACCATTGGTTACCCCTAAATTAAATCCAAAATCTAAATCAGAATTTAAATCATCAGGTTTAATTCTAATTAAATAATCTTGCCCTTGTGTTAAACCAGTAACCGTATGAGTATCTCCTGCACCATCCATTCCTGCAGTAGTACAACCTGTAGTATTATCATTAAATAAACTAGCATCTCCACAATCTTCGTATATCCATACTTTGGCATCTTTAAATGCACTTGCATCAGAAGAAGAATATGATATTTCTACACTTTCAATTACTGTAGAAACGACCAAATCATTTAATGAAGTTCCACAAATTGAAGGAGGTAAAGTGAATACATACCATAAATCTCTTTCAGAAACATCATTAGAGTTACCATTACAATCTGTAGAAGATATCGCAGCATCACAATCAGTAGAACCTGTAAAATTACCTGTCGTAGTTTCACCGTCTAGAATATAATAAGCATTAAAATTATGAGCAGCATCTATACCATCACTTCCTAAAATTGCAGGTCCACTTCCATCCCAAATATTTTCACAAGAATTATTAAAAGGACCTAATTCAGTAGAAGGAGCGATTTGAACAGTTGGTGCAGCATCACCAGCTCCTGCTGTTTGTACTATTCTGATAATATATCCATCACCTGTAGCTGAAGTCCCATATATTTCATCCAAACAAGAAATGGTAGATGTTCCATTAGCATTAATAATTTGAGTACTTAATAAGTCTCCTGAATAATCCATACAATTTGCACCAATAGAACCATATCTTCTATATAACATTACTGTTAATTGTTCATCTCCTAATAATCCAGATACGGTTAAATCAGCCGAAGTAGAATAAATATTATGACCATAAGCATCTGTACCAAAATTAGGGTCAAATACATACCATAAGTCATTACCTGATTGACCACCAGCACCCGATTCAGTAGCATATTGAAAATCGGCAATTATACCTGGATTTGTCAATGTAAATGCTAGAGGGAATGTTTCATTAGCAATAGTACAATCATTATTTTTAGCAATTCTTTGTCCGCAAATATCATAAGAACAAATATCATTTGGACTTTGAGGAACTACTCTAACATACCAAGTTGGACCAAAACCTCCTTCTGTAATAGTTGTTGTAAATTGGTGCTTAACAGTTGAACCAGCTCCTGTGCTTTCAATCAATGCACATTCTTCGAATGAACCTGTATTACAACTATGATATAATTCAGCAACTACGGCATCCGTAGCATTTGTAAACATAAATGTTACTTCTAAGTATTGGTCATTATCTCCTGGATTCATGGTTACTTCATACCATAAATCATTTGAAGCAGCTGCTTCTCCACAAGTATATCCTACTTCTGAATTTTCAGTATCAATATTAGATAAACAAATTGGTTCTCCAGATTGACAAACGCCATCTATGTCTTTAGCATCTTGGCAGATATCATTGGCTTGAGGTGCAGTAGCTGTAATAGTAAAATCACAAGTTGGCACTGTTCCACACGGCATTGTACCTGCTGTACCGTTATGACCTCCATATCCTACAACTTTCAAGTAAATCAATCCATAAGAAGCTGTTTCAATTGTATTGCAACCATTATCTTGGAATAAAATAGAAGGAGACAATTGTGTAGCTAGTGGCATACCATCCGTAATACCAAATCCAGCACCACTAAAACAAGGGTCTGTTGAACCAGCACTATCATCATTACCTATTGGCATTACAGTCAAAGAGCCACAAGTTCCATAATATGGTAATACTAATACATCACAAGTCAAATCATCAAATTCTACAGTAAATGAATTGGAACCATCTGGAATATCAATTACGTACCATAAATCTTGATTATCCGTCCATGTACCAGATGAACTTGCTGCATCATCACACATATATACTCTACTAATATTAGAATAGTTATATATAGTTGTACCAGCTGCTGCAAGCTCTTCATCAATAGCTGAAGCTAAATTTCCATAAACGCTTTGCTGATAAATATCAATAGCGTCAGCACATACATTTGGTACACAACCCGTACTGACCACTACATCTTCTGAACAAATTAAATTATCAGAAGCATCAAATCCATCTACCCTTACAATATGAGTTGATAAATCATTAAAACTAAAATTATAAGCAATACCTGTACTTACATTTGAATAAGTGGTTGTTCCGCTTACTATATCATAATGATCTAAACCACCTAATGCACTTAAGGTAATATCTGCTTGAAATGTTTGTCCAGCACAATCATCTGTAATAACAGGAGTATCAATAACTAAACCTGCACAAGCTAAATCTACTTGAACGCAAATTTCATTACCTGCAACGGCACCAAATCTATGAGATATTAGAATATAATAAGTAGTTCCAGATGTTAAATTTTCTGTGATTACTTGATTCACTACTCCTCCTGTTGCTTGTTCTTGAAAAGAAACACAAGTAGAGCTCGCTGTTAATGGTCCTTGAACAAGAACTAATGCTACATCATCATCTGTAAATCCAGTTGCAGTAATGGTATGCATTGCTGTAGAAGAAGCGGTAAAGGAATACACTGCTTCAATATCTAGTGGATTATCGCCACAATTAGTACAGCCACACTGAGTGGCAGGTTCAAAGTCTGTATAATTCGCTTCATCAATATTCATCATACAAGATTCTACACCTAATTGTAAATCTTGAACTGGATTTTCTATTACCAAACTGATTGTTCCACTAGTTACATTAGAAGTTGACCATACTTGTAAATAATATGTGTTCCCTGCAGTTAATTCAGATAAAATTGCTCCATCTAAACCAGATGTTCCACATCCTAATTCTGAAAGGCTACCACAAGCCCCAGAATAGAAGGCATAGCCCATATCTGCTTCTGTAGTTGTATTATTAGTTATTGCTACTTCTATTATTCCACTTTGTGGAGCAACAAATTGATACCAACTATCATCCGTCATACCTCCGCCACAAGAAGGGGCTGCACTTTCAACTGTTAGTAGACTATAATCATAAGAGGTGTAAGGAGCACCATCAACAGTTATTTCATGATATTGAGCATCATTACATACATCATTTAAGCAATATTGAATAGTTGGATAAGTATTTTTACAAGAAATAAAAGGAGCATAAGGTTGTGCATCTATTACTACATCATAATTAATTCCTTCTGTATATCCATTATAAGTAGTGATTCCTGTCACTACATTAGTAGCAACAGCTATTCCTCCAATAATAATATCTACTCCTGTTCCAGAACCAATACTTGTTACATCTACTTGAATATCATACAAACCAGTATTACAATCTAAATTCATAGGAGTAATTGTAGCAGTAGGAGCAGTAGGACAAATACAATCTTCTGTGATTGGAGCGGAAGGTGTTTGAGCACAACCTCCATAAGGAGTTCCATCTAAAGTAACTGTAATAGAAGAACCTGCGGCAAAAGGACCAATAGTTTGAACACCCGTAGAAGTAATATTAGTAAGGCTACCTGTTCCATAATCGATATCTAATTCACCTCCTAGTCCTAGTTTCGTAACATCCACATCTATATAAAATTGTCCACTACCACAAGCAGTAACCTTAGTATAAGTACCTTCTGGTTTGATACAGCTAGATGATATTTGAATATCAAAAGTCAATCTATCAATAATAGCACTTGAAAATTTAGCAGATACTTCAACATAGTATGTTTGACCATCGATTAAATTTAAAAAGAAATCATCAGCACTATTATCAGAGCAACCTACTTCTGTTAAAGCACCACATGTTCCTGTATACAATGTAATTACTTCTGAACCATACCATGTAATTCCTCCTGGGTCAGTTACATTTACAAATGTAGTGTCAGCACCATTTGCAACAAAAGTATACCAAGCATTACCATAACAATCATTAGCACAAGCATCATTATTATTATCACAAGCCACATCAGTTGTACCACTTGTAGTTAATTCTGCTCCATCTTGAAACCAAGAAGCACCATTTACGGTTAGACCAATAGCAGTTGCACAATTATCAGGATTACAACCAGTGGCTGCAGTAGTAAATAAATCTGTACAAACTACATTTGCACTGCCATCCAAACCAGTAATAACGACATCATGAGCATTCAAATCATTATAAACAAAATCATAATCTACTCCTGTAGAAATATTTGTATAAGAAGTAATACCATCTGACAAATTAACTGTAGTAGCTGCTCCTAAATCAGAAAAGTTTAATCTTGCTGTATAAGTAGGTGTTGAACAATTTTCATTGACTACTGAATTCGTGTAAACAGTATTACATAATTTAGAAATAGTAACACATCCTTGTCCGTTTGGAGATGTTCCATCAATCATTAAGACTACATAATAAGTAGTTCCTGCATTCATAGTCATGGAAATATTTTGGTCAGGAAAAGGACCTCCAAAAGGAGTATCTGTACCAGATGAAGCTAAGCAAGTAGGTGTTGCTGTTGAAATATCATCAACAATCATCATGAAGACATCATCATTACTTAGCCCTACCAAATCGATTTCGTAAGTCCCTGTAACTTGTGCAGTAAATGCTCCTACAATATATTCAGCATCTCCATTGGTAACAACAGGGAATGAGCAAACATTATCAAATCTATCATAAAAAGGAACATCATCAAGAGTTACGCATTTTTCTACAGACAATTCCATCGTCAAATCTTGAGCAATGATATCTAAAGTGCCTGCCCAATCATCTCTTTGTTCTATTTTTAAATAATAAGTATTCCCTGGAGTCAATCCAGAAATATAATCACCAGAATTTAAAACTCTAACGCCTAAATCTAAACAAGCCACTTCTGTACCCGTACTTGCATCAGCACAAGAAGCATATACTCCTGTTGGAACGGTACTTGTGGCTGTTCCTGTAGCATTAGTATTTTCAGAATAGACAAACACTGCCCCTGAAGCAGGTGCTACGAAATAATAATATGAATCTTCTGTGCCTGAACCATTATTACAAGAAGCATCTTCTCCTGAGTCAGTATAAATACTTAAATCTGAAGATGTAGTAGGAGTTCCATCTGTCAATAATTCATAAGCATTTGCACAAATATCATTGGTACAACCTGTTAAAGAAGAAGAACTAATGTCACAACCTCCATTTCCTGAACCCACTACATTTACAACTACATTAGTACCTGTAGAAAAAGGTCCAATATTATAAATTTGCAGAGTAGAGACGCCTGTATGATAAGTAGTTGTTCCATCTGTAATATCCACTGCTGTAGCGTCTCCTGTACCAGTAAGATTCACATCTATTGAAAATTCATTACTACCACAATTTTCAACTACAGTATAAGTTGCTGTAGGAGCATTACAAGATGATACACCTTGTACTAAGACATCATCAATTAACCAGCCATACCTTATTCCCGAACCGTCAGAATCCAACCAAAAACGTATTCTAATATCATTTTGACCAATGTAAGCATTCAAAGAGATAACCACTTCTCTCCACATAGAATTATCAGGAGTGGTATTCGTTGTTCCCCAAGCAGCATCTGTATCCTCATCATATACCCCTCCGATTGTAGTCCACGAAGTACCTCCATCATCAGAAACTTGAACCCAACAATCGTCCCACGAACCTTCTGTTTTAGCAATATGCCAAAATCTCAATTCGGCGGAAGCTAAGCCCGTTAAATCCATATTAGCTGATTGGCTTAGATAATTATTATCGTTATCATCTCCATAAGGATTGTGAGCACTTTGAGAACCTGCATGTTGAAGTGTAGCATTAGTAGTGAATAGCACATCACCTGCATCTGCTGTGGTATTAAATCCACCTAAACCAGATTCAAAGTCTTCTGAAAAAATAGTAACTTGAGCTGAAAGATAAGTTACTGATAAAAATAAACAAATTAAAAGAGAGTTAAAAAATTTCATAACCAAATCAATTCTTTTGAGTAAAAAAACAATATTTATTTGAGTCAAAACGATAAAGGAAAATAGCCCCTTTAAAATCCTCGTTCTTTGGGGAAATGCGTTTGGTTATCTCAATTTTGTTTTAAGTTTTCAATGTAAATTTACATTTTATTCATATAAAATTCACACCAAAAATTGAATAAAAATTAAATTTATAATAGTATTAAAAAAACATAATAATTTAATAATCAATTATTTAATTAAATAAAAAATAAAAAATTTAAACGTTTTTATCTAAATAAAATCGGAGAGATTTT
>JAHDBK010000217.1 GCA_020630455.1 Saprospiraceae bacterium | reverse complement strand
TGCCTTGAAACCTTTGGTTAGAGCTGTTTTTACTTCTATTTCACTAAAACCACCTTCTGGACCAATTAATAACAAAATTTCTTTATTTTTAAAAGATTGATTTATTAATTGATGTTTTTCTTCATCCACCCAACATATTAATTTTTCAATATTATCATTTTTAAAATGATTAATAAAATCATTAAAGGAAACGATATTATGAATTGATGGAAGACTTGCTTTTAGTGATTGTTTGGTTGCCGATAAAGCAATTTTTTCTAAGCGTTCCAGTTTAATATGCTTTCTTTCTGAGTGAAAACAGTCTAAAAAATGGATAGAATTTAAGCCCATTTCGATACATTTTTCCAACATCCATTCGATGCGGCTGATGTTTTTAGTAGGAGCTATTGCAAGGTGAATTTTATAATTGCGTTTTTTTTCTTCTTGTTGTTCAATTATTTGAAGCCAACAATTTTTTTTATTATAATCAAAAATCGTTCCTTTATAGAAGTTTCCTTTACCATCTATAAAATCAATAGTGTCGCCCTTGTTTTTTCTTAAAACTTTTATGCAGTGTCTTGTTTCTTCTTCATTTAAGACGGCTACATTATTCTCAATTTGTTGAGAGTAAAATAATTGCATGAATTGTTTGCATTGGTAAAAAACATAAATATATCATTCTATTTCAATTATTTAAATTTTCTTTCTAAATTTATTTGATTTTTTACCAATCTTATCATATTAATTATAATGAATAATATTAAAAGCTACCTCTTTCTATCCTTATTTTTATCCTTGTTTTCTACTTCTCTTTATAGCCAATTGTTAGACAAAAAATTGGGTGAATTATTAATAAAAACAGATTATCCAATTGAAGATATTCTATCTGAATTTGCTCAATTTGATGGAGAAAGAACAGATTTGAAATTAATTAAAAAAATATCTCCTTCAATCAATATTTATCATTTAAGTTTTGATTATGTTCATATTCATGAAAGATATTTCAAGGAAGCAATTTCAAGAAGTCATCTAGTTGAAACGGTACAATTCAATCATATTATTTCTTATAGAAATACTCCAGACGATACAGAATTTGATGCCCAATGGCAGTATATTAACACAGGACAATCTGGTGGAACGGCTGGAGCGGATATAGATATGGACTTGGCTTGGGATATTACGACAGGTGGATTGACTGTGCTTGGAGATACTATTGTTGCAGCAATTATAGATGATGGTTTAGCATGGACACATGATGATTTTGGAGACAATATTTGGTTCAATTATAATGAAATTCCCAATAATGGGATTGATGATGATAATAATGGTTATGTAGACGATTATCAAGGTTGGAATGCTTATACTAATAATGATGTAATTACGGGAGGAGGGCATGGTACTCCTGTAGCAGGTATTGTAGGTGCAAAAGGAGATAATGATAATGGTGTGGCAGGAGTCAATTGGAACGTAAAACTAATGATTATACAAGGAGGTGGCGATGAAGCAGAAGCTTTAGCAGCTTATGCTTATTGCTATGAACACAGAAAAAGATATAATGATAGTAATGGTCAAGAAGGTGCTTTCGTGGTAACAACGAATGCTTCTTGGGGAGTAGATTTCGGACAACCAGCCGATGCACCGCTTTGGTGTGATTTTTATGATACGATGGGACAAGAAGGGATTATGAGTTGCGGAGCAACTATAAATGGCGAGGAAAATATAGATGTGGTTGGAGATTTACCTACTGCTTGTCCAAGTGATTGGCTCATTTCAGTTACCAATATGAATCATTTTGATGAAAAAGTAAATGGAGCAGGTTATGGGCTAAACACTATTGACTTGGGAGCATTTGGTCAAGGGACGTGGACGGCAGCTGCACCCAATGGTTATGGTGGTTTTGGAGGAACATCTGGTGCTACCCCACATGTAGCGGGTACTGTCGCATTACTCTATTCTACAGATTGTCCAAGCTTTGCTATTTTAGCTAAATCTAATCCTGCTCAAGCAGCACTTAATGTAAAAGAATATATTTTGAATGGAGTAGACCCTAATCCTAGTCTTCAAGGAATTACCGTTACAGAAGGACGTTTAAATGTACACAATGCTTTGAATAATTTATTAGATGATTGTGAATATAATACTTGTGTCAGTCCTTATGGATTAGCAGTAGAAAATGTACTAGATGTTTCTGCTGATTTATTATATTCTATAAGTACGGTTACCGATACTGTAAATATAAGGTATAAAGCGATAAGTGATAATACTTGGGTAGTGTTGAATGATGTTACAGATAATCCTGCTCAATTGACAGGCTTAATGGCATGTACAGATTATGAGGTACAAAGTCAAGCAATATGTGAAGATACCGTTACGGTTTGGTCTAGTTCTTATATCTTTACTTCAGAGGGTTGTTGTGTTCCTCCAGAAAATATTTCAATAGAAAACATTACAGAAAATAGTGTCAGTTTATTTTGGGATGAAGTTTTTGCAGCCGTTTCCTATCAAGTAGAATTTACAATAGCAGGTGAAAATAATTGGCTAGATATTACAGCAGTTAATAACAATATTTCTTTATTTTCTCTTGAAACATGTACCTCTTATGAAGTTCGAGTCAAAACGCTTTGCCCTGATGGAAGCTTTAGTGAATTAGGCGATATTATTACTTTTTACACTATGGGTTGTGGTGCATGTGTTGATTTGCCCTATTGTACAAACAGTGCAGATGCTAGTGAAGAATGGATTTCTAATGTAACAATAGATGCTTGGTCAAATAGTTCTGGAAGTGATGGTGGTTACGGAAATTATACTTTATCATTAACGGATGTCTTACTGTTGCAAGAAGGAACGACTTATAGCCTTAGTCTTAGTCCTGGTTTTGCTGGTCAAGTATATAATGAACATTTTAGAATATGGGTTGATTTTAATATGGATGGTGATTTTGAAGATACAGATGAATTGGTTTTTGATGCTCCTAATACTACTCAAAATACAATTTCTAGCAGCTTTACTGTGCCTATTTCAACCAATTTTCTAGAAGGAAGTACAAGGATGAGAGTTGCTATGCGATGGGATAACCCAGCAGAGTTATGTCAAAATTTTGATTATGGAGAAGTGGAAGATTATTGTGTTCAATTAAAGAAAATGAATAATTCTAATAGTAATATTTTTAATAATGTTAATATTAATATAGCTCCTAATCCTGTGGTTAATAAATTGGAGTTAAATATTCAAAATAATATTTCTAATTATGAATTTTATATGAATATTTATGATGAAACAGGGAAGTTATTATTCAATAAAAATATTCAAAATAATAATACAAAAATAAACTTAAAGAATTGGACTCAAGGGATTTACTTTTTAGAAGTCATTCAAGGAGAAAATAAAAAGATTTTTAAATTTATTAAAATATAAATAATAAAGAAAATTCTTTATAAATTACTAGAAATTAAAATCAAACCCTAATCTAAAAGTAAAAGGTTTGGCATCTGGATTATCGAGGTAGTTGAGTCGCCACATCACGTCTACTCTGATGAATTTAAAGATGTTTTCTATCCCCACTCCTGTTTCTAAATAAGGATATTTATGTGGGGTATAAAAACCCGTATAAGTCGTTTCGCCATCAAGTGTATCATCAAAAGTGTTTAAGCGATTGGCTTGATAATTTTGATTTGACATTTTACCCCAAATGGCTCTAAAGGTATAGACCGTCCTCCAATTCAATTTTCTAATACCAGGTACTTTATTGAGGATAAAACCATCGAAATGATGGTCTAAGATTAATGCTCCATAAGCATCACTTACAAATTCATATTTATTCATGCCATTGAAGGCGTATTCATCATAGAAGTAGGTTTCATTACCTGGATGCACTTCAGCTAGTAAAAAAGGAACTTGCCCGAAAGTTTTTCCCGCTTTTACATTAAATCGAGTCCAGCCAATGGGATTCATATAAAAATAACCTCGAACACTAAAGGTCAATTTATGATAATTATATTTGCTTCCAAAAATACCTTTAATACCTTTGGCATACTGCAATTCTAAAGTAGGATATTTAGAGCCTAAGCTCGTTCTAAAAAAGTTTCCTTCTAAGAATTTTTCTTTGTATGAATATTTGAGTTTGAGAATGACCTCAGCTGTATTGATAAGAGTATCTACTTGGTTGACATCATTAATATCAGGGAGATACTTAAAATTAAAGCCTTCGCCATTAGCACCTAAGGCACCATAGGGGTCCATACTTCTATGTAATAGCGTAATTCTATTAGACCAACCTTTTTTCCAATATTTTTCAAAAGCGAATTTTGCCTCTTTAGTATGAATGAGTTTCATGTAAATTTTCCTTCTATAAATACCAGTAAGCAAGTTGCCAGAAGCAAAATCTTCAGTACTTTCACTAGAATAATTCACATCATCAAAATAGGCCAATTCAATATGGGTTCGAGGCCGCTTTTTGATAACCCACATCAAGTCAGCACCATATTTAAAACGCTTATCTTTAAAACCATAAGCTCCATAACCTCCAAAACGCACTTTTTTACTGAAACGATTACTTGTCCACATGCCTAATCTCAAGCGGTGACCTTGGACGTGGTCATTGCTATAAATACTAAAATATGGACCAATTTCTACAGGACCCAAAATCTTGTAACCTGTAAAAATTGTACTGATAATATCTATATAAGTCTTGTATATAGGCATATTTTTCACACTGTCAATCATCATATAAATTTTCTCCTCATTTTCTGACAGTTTTTCGTGTCTTGCTTCTGCCCAAAAGTCGTCGTTTTTTTCTAAATTATCTATTTGAAAATAATCTTCTTCATCTTTCTTTTTATAAGTTTCAGCTTGTCCTTCCTGATTGATTTGATAATCTCTATAAGAAATGGTTTTACGACCGATGATACCCATTGTCTCGCGTTCTTCTAATGGGCTAAAATCTATAACGACTTTTTGTTTTTCAGGCAACCAATATTGAGATTGTATATATTGATATTCTTGATAAATAATAATTCTAGAAACCAAATTAATATTCACATCTTTACTCATTCTCATATCGAGTCGCTGAACAGCAAAAACAGAATCAATTACCCAAAAAGTCCCATAAAAAGTATTTTCTTGTTTTCTTTTAGGTTTGAACTTGAGTTGAATAGCTAATTGGTCTTCTATATAAGTGCTATCTTGAATATAGTATTCATAATAAAATAATCCTTGATTTGAAAAGGGACTTACAAATGGCTTTTCTAGTATTTGAATCCAATTATCATATACGTTGAAGTCCTCGTGCATACTATTTATAAATTCATTGACTGTTGCATTTTCAACACCAGAAACTTGCCTTGCTTTCAGTATTTCCTTGGGTTTTCCTTGTCCTTTAGAATGGTATACATCAAAAAGGTTTTCCATGATATAAGCAGGAAGAAAAGGTTTTTCATCACTTAAACTATCTACATTATCAAAAATAAAATCAAAGGGTTTCATCAGTTTTGTCCCTTCTAGCCCTTCAATGTTTTCTAAATCTAATTCTACCTTAGAATAGCCTTCACATTGATAAGTGTCAAAGGCATCAATTCTGTGGTAATCTTTATTTTTAATAATACCTCTTACAATAGCATTTGCTGGGTTTTCACCTGCTTCGATGACTATTTCCTCCATTTCAAACCCAGCCTCTTTTAAATTAAAATTTATTGTTTGGATACTTTCTGTTGAAATCTTTTTGTTGGCTGTTTCATATCCTAAGGCAGATACAGAAATAGTGTCGCCATAATTTTCGGTCGTGAATTCATAATAACCATTCTCATCTGTAGATGTTCCAACATAGGTTGCTTCAAAATAAACATCACAAAAAGGGACACCTTCCTTAGTGTCATCATCAAGGATTTTGCCTTTAAAAGTAATGCTTTGTTGAGCAATAACATCTGTTTTGAAACAACAAAGCAAAATAAATAAAGCAAAAGTTGGTATTCCGTTTTTAATTAAAAATGACAATGTATTTATTTATTAATTTTTTAATTCGCTCAAATATAAAGATATTTGCTAATCATATTTATTTTTTTATAATTTTAAATATGTTAAAAATTAAACAAACTTACAAATAATAAAGAATTTTCTTTATTATTTTAATATAAATATTTATGAAAATAATATCGTATAATGTAAATGGAATCCGTGCAGCAAGTAAAAAAGGCTGGGTAGATTGGATTGCTGAAAATGATTTTGATATCATTTGTGTTCAAGAAACTAAAGCACAACCCGAACAATTTGATAATGCTCCGTTAATAGAATTGGGTTATACAGGGGTTTGGCATAGTGCAGAAAAAAAAGGATATAGTGGCGTCGCTACTTACTCGAAACCTAGCCCTGATAAAGTAGTAGAAGGTTGTGGTATTGAAAAATACGACAATGAAGGTAGAATACTTAGGACAGATTTTGGAGATTGGACACTTTTAAATTGTTATTTTCCGTCAGGAACGAGTGGTGATATACGTCAAGATTTTAAGATGGATTTTTTAGCAGATTT
>JAHDBK010000216.1 GCA_020630455.1 Saprospiraceae bacterium | reverse complement strand
TCATTGATTCAAAACAAAATTCTTATTTCAAAAACTCAATAAATTTATGTTACAATGTACTTAATATGTTGATTCTCATAAAGATTAAAATTTAAACTTGCTCTTAATTTTTTTATTATAATTTTTACATTCAAAATTATTACAATATGAATATAAACAAATACTCCATTTTTTTTACAATCATTAATCTTTTTATATTTAACAACTATATATATTCCCAATGTGAACTTACTGCAACCGCAATTCCTACTGATATTGTTTGTGGAGAATGTGTTACATTAACTGCCTTTGGTGAAGGACAAGGACAATCCGTTTTTACAGAGTCATTTGATAATGGTACTCCTACTGGGTGGTCTTCCACTTCTCAAGCTACATATACTAATCCATGCAGTCCTGGGGGAGTTGATGGTACTACACATCTTTGGATGGGTAGTCAAACGGGAGTTCCTAGAGAAATGGTAACTATTGGATTTGATTTAACAGGGGCAACAGCAGGAGCAACCTTATGTTTTGATATGCTATTTGCTCCACAGACAGGAGACCCAGACGATGCTCCATGCGAAGGACCAGACGAGCCAGACGAGGGGGTTTTCATAGAATACTCTATAGACGGTGGAAATACTTGGATTACTATTCATTACTTTGACCCTAATGGTGGCAATGACCCTGCTTTAATCAATTGGAACAATTGGTGTTTTCCTATTCCTGCTGCTGCTATTACTTCGAATACCATGATAAGATGGTTTCAAGATAATGATTCAGGAGCAGATTATGACCACTGGGGAATAGATAATGTCAATCTATATTTTAATGACCCTACTTATGAAATTACTTGGAATCATGATGGTTATTCCTATGGAGTGGGAAATGCAGGTGGTGATAATCCTAATCAAGTCTGCCCACAATCCACCACCACCTACACTGTTACGATGTCTAATGGTACAGAAACCTGTACTGATATGGTAACCATTAATGTAGTACCTCCTACATTTAGAGCAGATGCAGGGGATGATATTACAATTTGTCAAGGAGAATGTACAACACTCGATGCAGAAGCAACGGTTGTTGTCAGGCCTGCTGGTATCAAAACTTTTCAAAACAATGATTTTGTTCCTGTATTGACAGGTCAAGCAGCTGTAAATATTAATGTTCAAGGATTAAATGTTAACAATGTTACTCCTGGATTAATTAGTGAAATCTGTATTAATGGTTTCAATTTTGGAGGTAATGAATTCTGTACTGATTTTATTAATGGTTGTGATTGTAATGGCACACCTATTAATTTTGGAGAAACTTGTGAGTTAGATGTGAGTAGTTTTAATGTAATATTAACTACTCCTGATGGCTGTTCTATCACATTAGTTCCAAGCGGAATCGCCACTCAAGCTTATGATGATGTTTGTTTTATTCCTGCTGGTGGACAAGACATCAACAACGGCAATTTCCCTACAGCAGGTAATTGGGATTCCAATGAACCTATTTCCAATTTGGATGGATGCATGACAAGTGGCGTTTGGACGCTTCAATTTGATGGAGGGAGCGGAGTTAGTTTTGGTATAGGTGTATTAGATGGTTGGTCTATCACTTTTGATGACCCTGAAATTAGCTATACGGGTAATTATACTTGGGCACCAACTGCTAATATGACCAATGAAACGACTTTGAGTCCTACTGTTTGCCCTGCTAGTACTACAACCTATATCATTACTGTCACCGATAATGCCAGTTGTGCTACAGCAACAGATGAAGTCACGGTGACTGTTGACCCTACTTGTGGTTGCACAGCTCCTAGTATTAGCACCACTACACCAGCTCCTGTATGTGCTCCTAATACTGTTGACATTTCTACTTTTGTTAATTCTACAGGAAGTATTAGCTATCATAGTTCATTGAGCGATGCTCAAAATAATATTAATCCTATTTCTAGTGTTGTAAGTGTTTCAGGAACGTATTATATACGTTCTGAAGATATAACAGACCCTTCATGTGTTTCCTTTGAATCCATTGACATTATAATAATTGATATAATAAATGCTAATGTTACCATTGTACAGCCTACATGTAATTCAAATAATGGTTCGATAACTATTAATGCATCAAATGGTTCTACTCCATACTCTTATAGTATAGATAATGGTCTAACATTTCAAACGAGTAATCTATTTGATAATTTAACTGCTAATGATTATAATGTAATAGTGCAAGATGATAATGGTTGTATGAGTACGAATCAAGTTATCACACTATCTCCTTCATCTGCTCCAACTATTAATAATATTAATATTAATCATACTAATTGTGGAAATAACGATGGCAATATTGAAGTAATGGCTTCAGGAGGTACACCTCCATTAACTTATAGTATTGATAACGGTACTACTTTTCAATCCAACAATACATTCAATAATTTAAATGCAGGAACTTATAGTATTATAGTTGAAGATGCAAGTGGCTGCCAATCTAATAGCCAAGAAGAAATGATAAATAGTTCTTCTATTCCTATTATTGATAATGTAGTTGCCGATATTTCAGATTGTAATGGAAATAATGGTTTTATAATTATTAGTGCTTCAAGTGGTATTCCTCCATATTCTTATAGTATTGATAATGGAATGAATTATCAAGCAGATAATAGTTTTAATAATCTTCCGACAGGAACTTATGACATTATTGTTCAAGATGATAATGGATGTTTATCCACAATTCAACAAGAAGTTTTAACATTCAATAGTGCTTCTGTTAATATTACTGGAAATAATTTCATTTGTGAAACTGATAATTCAATATTAGATGCAGGCAATGGTTTTACAACTTATGAATGGTCATGGAATACGGCTAATACTCAAACTATCACAGTGAATACCCAAGGAACATACACTGTAACTGTAACTAATTCAAATGGATGTACTGCGACAGATGAATTTGAATTAGAAGTTGATGAAAGTCCAGAATTTCAAGTTACTAATAGCCAAACAATATGTCCTGGTGAGTCTGTTATGATAGGAGTAGTTGAAGCAGTAGGAACTAACTATTCTTGGTCATCATCACCAAATGATGCGAGTTTAACAGAACCTAATTCTGGCGTACCTTCTGTTAGTCCTCTTGAAACTACCACTTATACCATTACCGCAACAAGTGGAATCTGTACTGAAACTGCATCTGTTACCATTATTGTAGAAGAGCCTTCTTTAAATGTATCTCCTGACCCAACTATTTGTCCTAATTATTGGACAACATTAAGTGCCGAAGGAAATCCTACAGGAGGTACTTATGAATGGCTCAATGAAAATGGAGCAATGGTAGGTAATACTGCAAGTATTGAAACCAACCCTAATCAAAATACTAATTTTGAAGTGGTTTATACAAGTCCAGAAGGTTGTACAATAAGTGAAGTTATTAATATTAATGTATTAGCGACTCCTAATTTATCACTTTCGGCTTCGCCGAATGGTTCAATTGTAGCAGGTACTAATGTTGATTTACAAGTAAGTGGAGCACCTGCTGGTTCTACTTTTGATTGGATAGCTAATACAGCTGAAAGTATTAGCGGTAATGAAATAGTAGTTGCTAGTCCTAATCAAACTACTCTATATACGGTTACTATTACTACTCCTGAAGGCTGTGTTTACATTCTAGAAATTAATATAGAGGTGATTCAAGGTATTTTTGAAGTACCTAATATTTTCACTCCTAATAATGATAATTTAAATGATCATTTTTATGTTGCTACGAATGACCCTTCTGTTGAAATTGTAGAATTCAAAGTTTTTGATAGGTGGGGAGAATTGATTTATGATAATGTTTCTACACCTGGTTGGGACGGTACTTATAAAAATAAACCTATGCCTTCTGACATTTATGTTTATATGATTAGAGCAATCGTGAATGGACAAGAAGTAATGAAAAAAGGCGATATTGCCTTGATGAGATAAAACAGATAAAGATGTAAAAGATAAAGAATATTCTTTATCTTTTACATCTTCACTATAGTCACTCCATCGCCACCATATTCTCTTTCAGGATGGCTAATATCCATAGGAATATTATATTCTTTAAGTTTATAATGGACTGCTTTCCTTAGGATTCCATCACCTTTTCCATGTAAAATTTCTATATGAGAAACACCAGCAACGAGGGCATTATCCATAAATTTTTCTAAAATATCTAATGCTTCCTCTCGTCTCATTCCCCTTAAATCTATTTTAGAATTGAATTGTGAGGTCTTGGTTTCTATATCGGTTTTAACTCTTTTTTCTCTTTGGATTTCTAGAGGTTCGTTAACTTGTTTCAAATCTCTTAATTTAACCGACATCTTAATCATACCCATTTCTAAAATCACTTTATTTTTATTGATTTCAACAACTTTTCCTGTAGTTCCACCTGTTTTGAGTTGAACAAAATCCCCTACCTCAATAGCTTTTGCTTGTTTTTGTTTTTCTTTATAATATAAATCTTCTTCTAGTTCAGTAACTTTCTCTGTATTTTTTAAGCGTTTTTGCTTAGCTTGGGCGGCCATTTTCTTGGCTTTTTCTAAATTCTTTTCTTCTTTTATTTGCTTCACTAATTTTTCGAAAACCTTGCCTTCTCGTGCGGAGCGTTGCATTTCCCATTCTTTCTTTTCCAATTTTAAACGCTTCCTATTCACTTCCAAATCGCTAGACATTTGTTGATAACTTTTCAATAATTTATCTAATTGCAATTGGTCTTTTTTAGCTCTTTCTAATTGTTCTTCTAACTCCTGTTTTTCTCTTTGTAAATCAATCAATAATTGGTCAACAGCCCTTTCGTTTTTGCCTACTTTGTGTTTAGCATATTGCACTACTTTTTTGGGCAAACCAATTTTATTAGCAATTTCAAATCCATAAGAGCTACCTGGTTTTCCTACTTGTAATTCGTAAGTTGGAGAAAGGCTGTCCTTATCAAAACGCATCGCTGCATTGATAATTCCCTTAGTTTTAAAAGCAAAAACCTTTAGATTAGAATAATGAGTCGTAACAAATGCAAAAACCTTTTTATCATATAAAGCTTTTAAAATCGCTTCGGCTAATGCACCTCCTACTTGAGGGTCTGTACCTGAGCCCAATTCATCTATCAATACCAAAGTTCTATCATTAGCTTCTTGTATAAAATTTTTCATATTCTTCAATCGGGAAGAATAGGTACTCAAATCATCTTCCAAAGATTGTTGGTCCCCAATATCAGCAAAAAATGAATGAAATATACCATATTTTGATTCTTCATCACTTGGAACTAACATCCCTGACTGTAGCATCATTTGTAATAGTCCAACAGCCTTCATTGCAATAGATTTCCCTCCTGCATTCGGACCACTTAATATCATTTGTCTATTATTTCCATGAAGAACTAAATCAAAAGGAATAGTAGGTTTTCCTATTTTATTATTTTTTAATAATAATAAAGGATGAAAAGATGATAAAAATTCGAATTGGGCTTGGTCTTCAATTTTGGGTTTATGAGCATCCATTTGAACAGCCAATTTGGCTTTGGCCTGTATCACATCAACTTGAATGAGTAATTCTTGGTATTTTCTAAAAATAGGAACATAGGGTCTTAATAAATTACACAAATTGCGTAATACTCTAATAATTTCCCTTCTTTCTTCATTTTCTAAATCAAAAATATCATTATTAATATCAATAATCGCAGCAGGCTCTATAAAGGTAGTTCTACCTGTTGAAGATTCATCGTGAATAATCCCTCCTATTTTGCGTTTATGTTCTGCTGGAACAGAAAGGACTCGCCTCCCATTTCTAAAACTCTCTATATTATCTGTCAACCAACCTTTAGACTTATATTGACTAATAGTTGATTCAAATTTTTTGTTGAGTTCTCTTCTTTTTGAGTTAATAGCAGAACGTATTTTCGCTAATTCTGGTGATGCATTGGGTTTGATATTGCCTTCTTCGTCAATGATTCGCTCTATTTGGGGGACTAACTTTTCATCAAAACTCAAGGGTCTAATTAAGTCGTAAATAGTAGGATATATTTTTTGGTTTTCATTTCTAAAAAAATAAAAAATATCCTTAATAATGAATAGTTGATTTTTAATATTAATAATCTGTTCAATTGGAAGTACTGAACCTTCAATTTCCAACATTTTTAATTCCTCATCAACATTCTCATAATTGGCAATAGGAATGTGTTTTCCTTCTTCAATTGATAGCTTATATTCTACTACTTCGCTTAATATTCTATCCAGTATAAAAACTTCTGTTCTAGGTTTTAATTTAGCAACCTCTTCCCTACCCGACTGCCCCATGCACTTATCTTGCAAGAGTTCTAAAACCTTATCAAATTCTAATTTTTCTAATATGTCTTTAGGCAATAAATTCATTTCTATAATGTATTTTCCAAATAATAAAGAAATTTCTTTATTATTTTATTATTTTCATCTAATAATTAATAACAAAAATACAAAAATAGAGTTCCAAAATCATTATATTTTTATAAATTTACATAAATACTTAATAAGTATTATGTACTAAGTACACTGTAACATAAATAAAATTGCATTTTGAAAGAGCCTTTTGTTCTGAC
>JAHDBK010000215.1 GCA_020630455.1 Saprospiraceae bacterium | reverse complement strand
GTTCCTATATTTTTAGTTATTTTATTCATATTAATTGAGTAGTGAGTATTGTGTACAGAATATATTTAAATTTTAAACTTTATGATAACCAACATATCAAGAACTTGTCTTTATAATTTTTTTCATTGTGATAAATTTTTAAACATGCTCTTATTAATAAAATGACAAGTGAATTTATTTAAAAAAAGAAAATTCTTTATTATTAATTGTTTTAAAAGTCTAACATCAACAATCTATTATCTGATAGTCTATCTCATTACTTTGTACTCACTACTCTGTATTTATAAATATTGGGATTAAAAATACGATAAAACAAGCGATTAGTCCCCATAAATTCACCCATAATAAGTCGGCATATTTTCCTGTACTTAATATTAAAGATTCAGGGAACAAACCTAATGTCAATATAATACCTAAAATAACACCTAAGCCAACAGAAAGATGAAAAGACAGGGCATTTCCTTTTAATTTCCAAAGAATAAAAACAGGGGCCAGTCCCATCACCATCGTTCCACTAACCGTAGTGGCAGATAATATCTCTGGATTGAAAAAAACGGGGATTGTTCCTATTAATACTAAAACGACCATTGCTATTCTTCCATTTTGAACAGTTTGTATTTTTTCTGTACCTAAATCTATAATGGCTAATTTTGAGAATGAAGAAAAAGTAGAATCCAAAGTGGAAGCAGCAGATGTTACCATTATAAAATTCATAGCTAACATAGCACCTGTACCTAATAATTTACTGACTTCAACAGCTGCTTGTCCTTCCAATCCTTGCCATTGTGCAAAAATACCGACCACACTAAACACTACAATACAAAGAAACCCTATAAATGAAGCAAAGAAAAAACTCTTTAAAGTCACTTTAGGAGAAGCAATGAATCCCCTATCGGTTAAAACAGGGTCATGAAATGGATAACTGAATATCTGTAAAAAAGCCGCTAAGACCAAATTGACGCCACTAGACATCTTCCATTCTCCAGAATGTATTATTTTTTGTATTGAACTATCTTCTTGTGGTAATATAAATCCAAGTAAAATAAATAGTAAAACTCCAAAAAATATCATTTGAATTGCATCAGTCAATAAGGAACTTCTCAATCCTCCTTTCAAGGTATATGCTAATGTCAATAAAGTGAAAACCACTATTGCCCAATAGTAAGAAGCCGTTCCTTGTTCTCCAAAATAAGAACCAATCACCATGGTATTTGACCACACTTCATTAAATAATCTAAATGCGATTAATATAGAAAAAAATATAAGGGCAGAGCGTCCATATTGGCTTTTCAAAAACTCATGAATACTCCTAAATCCTCCTTGTACTCTTAGCTGATAAATCACCCATCCTGCTATTAAAAAAGAAAAATAATAAACACCATAAGCCACTCCTCCTACAATTCCAAATGACAAACCTAGATTCGCCGCATTGGTAATAGATTTGGCAAATATCCAAGAAATCACCAAACTACTTGTCAATAAAAATACATTGGGTTGCTTCCCTTCATGAGAAGCAGCAGAGAAAAAACTTCCTATTGTTTTAGAATAAGGTGCTAAAATGAAAAATAAAACACCAAACCCTATTAATAATATCCACTGAATTATCTCCATTTGTTGTTAGTATTGCGTATTGAGTATTGCGTATTGAGTATTGAGTATTGCGTATTGAGTATTGAGTACTGCGTACTGATTACTGTTCACTGATTACTGATTACTGTTATTCGTCCCACCAAACAGGGAAATTGATACTATTATCATGAATAGCTGTTGCTTGATTATAATTTTCAGTATTCAAAGCTGCTTCGTCTGTTGGATAAGGCATTCTAATCGGAATAATATCATTATTCAAACTTGCCGCAATTGGCTTTAATTGAGGAAAACCTGTTCTTTTATATTCAATCCAATTTTCATAGCCATTGATACAATTCGCTATCCACTTTTGAGTCAAAATTTGTTCAAGTGGATTGTTAGTATTCATTCCATAGGCTGCTTGATTTGATAAATAATTAGCAGGCATATTGGTATGCCAATAATCAAAAGATAATTGAACAGCGACATCATAATGATTTTTTGCATTGGCATTAATAATTCCTCTTTCAGCAGCTTCCGCTAATAAAAAATGGGTTTCCCAAGCCGTCATAAAATTAGCATCTATATCACCCGTATGTTCTCTAAAGATAGTCCCTGTCAATGAATAATCAGAAACTGATATAGAAGTAGAGGAAGCATCTGGACCGTTTAACAATCCTTGATAAATTGTTCCTGTATTATCACTACCAATAGGTCTAAAAAACACATCTCTCCTTGGGTCTTGAAGCGTTTCAAAAATCTCTTGAGCTGTTTCTGACATCACAAATAAGTTGAAATCACCATCTCTCAATTGTTCCATCCTAAAACTATTAGGTCTTTCATTTGAAAAATCATATTTAGCATTTTCATTATTATTATTAATATAAAAATTATCATCATAAACCATTTGTAAATCATTCGAAACATCATACTTACCAGAGATTCTCATCAAGTATTTTATTTTTAATGAATTGGCAAAACGAATCCAAGCATTTAAATCACCATTGAATAAAATATCTCCATCTAATTGAATATTTCCATCATAATTTTGAATACTCATAATCGCCTTATCCAAATTGTCTAAAATTCCATTTTCAGCTAAATATATATCCATTTGTGAATCATACTTGGGATTTGTAATGCCTGATGTTCCTTGCAATGCTTCTGAATATGGAATATCTCCATACATATCCGTCAATGCTGCCGTCATATAAGATTTCAAAATCATAGCAGGTCCTTGATACACTGCAAAACTTGGATTATTATTCGCTTGTTCTAGAATAATTTCATTGTCATATAAATTTTTATAAATAATAGGCCAAGGATTACCGCCTAACTGTGGGTCAGTCAAACTGTGTCTATCAAATAAATTAAAATCGACCATAGTAAAATATTGCCCCAAAAGATTACCTGCTACAAAGCCCTCATAAGACATCTCATCTCCATAATTATAAATGACTTGTCTTAATAATAAACTCGGATGCACTTCTGTTGGTGCATTGGGATTGGTATTAATTTCTTCAAAATCTTGGGTACAGGAAGAAATCAAAAATAAACTGATGAATATATAAATTATATTTTTCATTAAAAGACTTTTTTAGATAATAGATATTAGACAAAAGATGTTAGATATTAGACATTCAAATTATAAAGAATTTTCTTTATTATTTATAATAAAAATATCCTATACTTCGTACTCAATACTCGGTACTCAATACTCAATAATTATTGAAAAACGTATTGTAATTTCAAACCAAAGCTTCTAGCACTTGGATAGGACATATCCTCTACCCCATTGATAAATTGATTGCCTTGAACGGCTAATTGTTCAGGGTCAAAATGAGGTATTTTGCTAAATGCTAATAGATTTCTCCCTATTAGAGAAACTGTGAATTGGTGTTGATTTTTTATTTCAAAATTATAAGCAATAGATGCTTGTCTTAATTTTAAATAAGTAGCATCATAGACATTGTTTTCTTCGTGATTTCTATCGTAAAATTGACGATAATAAGACTCTGCTGAAACGGCTGTTGTGTTTTGCTCCCATACAGGATTTTCACTTGTGCCTACATTGACAACTCCATCAGCCACAATTCCTACTTCTGGTCGATATGCTGTTTCTTCTAATTGCCCTCCAACAGCAGCCAAAGATAAAGTCCTTGAAACGATTTGACCTCCTTGATGCCAATCCCATAAAAATGAAACAGATAAGTCTTTATACCTAAAATTATTATTCATACCTAAAACAAAATCTGGATTATAATTTCCTAATTTTTGAAGCGTATTATCTGCTATATATTTTCCATTATTATCAATAATAAAATCACCATTTTCATTTTTTAAATAACCCGTTCCATACATATCTCCAATTTGTCCTCCTTCTTCTACTTGAAACCAAACCGTTTGATTGACATTATCATAAACACGAGAATAGGCTAATGTAATTTTATCAGCTCCTTCAGGTAATGATTCTACTGTGGCTCTATTTTTATGAAAATTAAAAGATGTAGCCCAAAAAACATCTCTCTTATTGAGCCAATTCGCATACACAATCATTTCAATTCCTTGAGAACGAACGGCTCCCCCATTCACAACTTCTTGATTAAACCCAGAAGAAATAGGAACAGGAAATGAAATGATTTGATTTTTTATTATTGAATTATAGTAAGTAATATCAATATTTAATTTTTCATAAAATAATCGAATATCCAACCCTGCTTCAAATGTAGAAGTTCGTTCTGGTTTTAAATTGGTATTGGCGATGAATGATTGAGCAGTAAATGTAGGCTGAGCATTAAAGCTAGTCCCCGCAACGAATGCCGTACTGGTTTGATAAGGAGCCGTATCATTTCCTACTTGTGCCCAAGCTGTTCTTAGTTTCAAGAAATACAACCAATCAGAGTCAAACCATTCTGAAATAATCCAAGAACTAGAAATGGCTGGATAAAAAATGGAAGTATTTTGTGTAGATAATGGCGTCGCCAATGCACTCGACCAATCGTTTCTACCTGATACTTCTAAGAAAAATATTCCTCTATATTTCATTTCAAACCAAGAATATAATGAATTGATTCTTTTATGAGAATTGGCTTGAAAAACATTGATGGGTGAAGCAGCATTGGAGAAATTAAACACTCCGGGCTGTGCTAATGATAAAGTTTCTGTTTGCTGAGAATTGGCTTTTTGATTCATACGATTACCACCAAATGAAACATCTATTTGCCAATCATCATCAATATATTTATTATAATTGAATAAAAAATCGGTATTGACTTCTGTAAAACCTATATTTTGCTCTGCATAAGCTCCATTTTTAAATCTATTCGTACTAAAATGCCTTTTCATCTTCCTCAAATCATTAGAATAATCCAATCCATTAGAAAGGTAAAAGGTCAAATCTTCGGTTATATCTACACTGATTTCTAAATTATTAATCAATCTATTTTTATTAAATGAATTGGTATTTTCATTCAAAATAAAATAAGGATTATCAAAGAAAGTATAATTAAATGAATATTGTTGAACACCTTCTAATCCTGGTTGCCAATAATCTTTCAAACTTTCAATATTCATAGAACGTGGACCCCAAGCTACTAAGGAGTAATTGATATTTTCAGAACCGTAGCCACTTGAAGGACGATTATCACTATTAGAATGAATATAATTAATACTGGATTCAATTCTCACTTTTTCGAAAGGCTTATAATTGACCTTAGTGGCAACAGATTGGCGATTTAAATTGACTCCTGGTATATAAGATTTACTTCTCAAATCAGTCAAGGAAATTCTATACCTTGTATCTTCATTTCCACCACTAAATGCTAAATTATTAATGCTAGTCAAACCTGTTTCATAGAAATTCTTTAAATTATTGTGATGTGATACAAAGGGAGTCGCTGTAATGGGTAGTCCTCCATGAACGGCAACATCTCCTCCTCTTACTTCATCTCCATTATTAAGAATAACAGGACTATCGAACTGAGGAATCATGTTTCCTTGGTCAAGAGCAGGTCCCCAACTGTAAGTAATATTATCATTAGTGCCTCCGCCTAAGCCGTCCACAAATTCAAATTGTCCTGAATTTCCTTGCCCATAAAGGTTTTGAAATTGAGGCAAACGAAAAGGTTTGTCTATAAAAGTAGAGGTATTGAACTCTACTTTATTCCTGTACGTTCCTCCTTTTGTAGTAATATAAATCACACCATTGGCTGCCCTTGTTCCATACAGTGCAGCGGCAGTTGCCCCCTTTAAAACTGTCACCGTTTCAATATCATCTTGATTGAGTTCCATTGCTCCATTTCCAAAATCAATTTCTTGAAAACCTGCTGCGGCTTCATTAGAAAAATTCAAATTGGTATTATTATTTATTGGAGTTCCATCAACTACAAAAAGTGGATTATTATTCGTAAAAGAGGTTTCTCCTCTAATCGTTATCTGCGTAGTAGAACCTACACCTGTTGCTCCTTGGTTGATTTGGACTCCAGCGATTTGACCGCCTAGATTATCGAGCCAATTGGTAGATTTGACTTGGGATAATTCTTCTGTATCTAATGATTGTAGGGAAAAACCAACTGAATGTGAGTATCTATTTGTAAACAATCTACTCCCTTGAATTACAATAGGACTAAAACAAATAGTTTCTAGTAAAACCGCATTAATTTTATCTTTTCCAACAATTGAAACATATTGAGTATTAAATCCTGTAAATGAAATTGCTATCGTATCAACATCGTTAGGAACTTCTAATGAAAAGTTTCCGTCAAAATCTGTAACAGTACCTACATCATAAAATCCTGGAACAGATATATTAGCTCCAATTGCGGGTTCAATATCATCTAGCAATACTGTCCCAGTAATGGTTCTTTGAGCATAGGTAGAGTGATAGATTAATAAGCCTAAAATGGCTAGTAAAAAATGTTTCATACTTTTAATAGTAGCGTGTACAGCGTATTAATTGTTGAGTACTATAATACTTTGTACTAAATTAATGATAAAATTAATAGTGAGGATTTTGTTAAGAGTAGGTA
>JAHDBK010000214.1 GCA_020630455.1 Saprospiraceae bacterium | reverse complement strand
TTTGTATTTCATTACCAGCTTCATTACCCTTGATGGCTAAAGGAATTAAAGCCAATCCTGTAGTAAGTGCTGTCATTAAAATAGGGTTCAGTCGATCTAATGCTCCTTTTTTGATAACATCGTATTTGGGTAGTTTTTCTTTTTTTAAATCTTCATATTTTGATACTAATAGGATTCCATTTCTAGTAGCAATTCCGAAAAGACTAATAAAACCAATCATAGAAGCAATATTAATGATACCAGAATTAAAATAAACAATCATAATTCCACCAATTAAAGCCATTGGTAAATTGAGGAGTACGATAAGTGCTAATTTTAAATTCTTAAATTCATAATACAATAGCCAAAGGATAATCAAAATAGCTATAATAGCAGTAATTAGCAGTAGTTGAGAAGCTTTAGCTTGGCTTTCAAATTGACCGCCATATTCTATACGATAGCCATTTGGTAAGTTAATATTTTGAGTAATGGTTTTTTGAATTTCTGCAACTACGGATCGAAGGTCTCTATTTTGGACATTAGCAGCTACAACAATCTTTCGTTGTACATTTTCTCTTGCAATTGAATTTGGACTACTTACGGATTGAATATCGGCAACTAATGATAATGGAACTTTATTGCCCTTAAAAGTGTTTATAGGTAATGAATTTAAGGAATTCATAGAGTTTCTGTAAGGTTTATCTAATCTTACAATTAAATCATAATGTTGCTGTCCTTGGTACACGTCACCAGCTTTTTCTCCTGCAAAGGATATGTCTATTTGCTTTAATAAATCATTAGTTGTCATACCATAAGCGGCAAGCATTGTTTGGTTTGGTTTTATACGTATCTGTGGTACTTCAATCTGTTGGTCAACTGCTACATCTACTACGCCAACAATATTTTTTATATTAGATTCTATTTTTTTACCATATTGGAACAAAGTGGATAAATCATCTCCAAATATTTTTACTGCAATATTAGCTCTTGTACCAGAAAGCATGTGATCAATACGATGTCCTATAGGTTGTCCTAAAGTAATATTAACGCCTGGCACTATAGTTAAATTAGTTCGTATTGCATCATAAAATGCTTCCTTATTTCTATGTTTTAAGTTAAAAGGGACATCTATTTCAGCAGCATTAACCCCCTGAGCATGCTCATCTAATTCTGCCCTTCCTGTTCTACGTGTTACCACTTCTATTTCAGGCATTGCTAATAAAGTTTTTTCAATGAGTTTGCCATTTTTATTGCTTTCTTCCAATGACATGCCTGGTATACCTACAGCACTAATTAATAATGAACCTTCATTAAATTCTGGTAAGAAACTTCGTCCTAATTGATTGAAGAAAAATAGGCTAGAAATAAATAATATTATTGCGATTCCAACTATTATTTTAGGAATTTTGAGTAATTTAGTCAATACAATTTCATACAGTTTTTGGATGTTTCTTTCAATAAATGTACCATCAGCTTGCCGAGTTAAAGTTTTTTTATTTTTAAGAAGATAAGAACATAGCACAGGAGTAAGTGTAACAGCTATTATAAGAGAAGTGAGAACAGAAGTAATAAATGCTATACCTAATGGTTTTAGTAATTTACCTTCCATTCCACTTAAGAAAAATAAGGGGATAAATGACACAATGATAATTAAGGTAGCAATAATAATGGAACTTCTTATCTCTATTGACGCATCTTTTACTACTTGCAAAACTGGTTGACGTGATTCTTTTGGCTTCTTTATATTTTTGCGTAATTGTTTAAAAACATTTTCAACATCAATAATGGCATCATCAACCAACGTACCAATGGCTATAGCCATACCACCTAAACTCATGGTGTTAATAGTGTAGCCTAAAAGTTTTAGTATAATCACAGAAACTAATAAGGAAATAGGTATAGCTATTAATGAAATGATAGTTGTACGCCAATTCATTAAAAAAAGAAGTAAAATAAGGACTACAAAAAATGCTCCTTCTAGTAAGGTGTTTTGTAAGTTATTTATAGAAGCATTAATAAAATCAGCTTGTCTAAAAATATGGTTTTCAATATTGATGCCATCAGGTATCGTATTTTTTAGGTCTGCTATAACTTCATCTATTCTTTTGGTAAGTTCTAATGTATTAACATCGGGTTGCTTAGATATAGTCATAATTACTGCTGGTTTACCATTCAATGAACCATCACCTATTTTATCACTAGAACCAATTTGTACCTTGGCAAGGTCTTTTACAAAAATGGGTTGGTCATTAACTTGTTTTACTATGGCTTGTTTCAATTCGTTAATCTCATAAATTCTTCCGCTTCCTTTTATAATATATTCATTTCCATACTCGTTAAGTATTCCGCCAGAAGTGTTGACATTGCTTTCTTTTACTTTTTCAAAAAGTTCATCTATTCCAATATTGTAGTGCTTTAGTTTTTCAGGATTTGCTAATACTTGATACTGTTTATAATCACCACCTATTACAATAACATTAGCTATACCGCCGATAGATTTTAATCTTGGACTAATAGTCCAATCCGCTAAAGTACGAAGTTCCATTGGAGATTTAGAATCTGAAGTTAGACCAATAAGCATTATTTCTCCCATTATAGAAGAAATTGGAGCTAATGTAGGAGTTCCTACTCCTAATGGTAACTTTTCTTTAACCATTGGAATTCGTTCTGATACTATTTGTCTTGCACGATAAATATCTGTTCCCCAATCAAATTCGACCCATATAATTGAAATTCCCGCAGAAGTAGAAGAACGTATTCTTCTTACATTAGGAGAACCATTCATTGCTGTTTCTAATTGATATGTAACTAATTTTTCAACTTCTTCTGATTCCATCCCATGGGCCTCTGTAAGTATTGTGACAGTAGGTGCTGACAAATCAGGAAAGACATCTATGTTCATGTTCTTCGCTATATAAATCCCAGATAAAGTGAATAGTAAACTTGTAACAAGAACCATAAATCTATTGTGAAGAGATATTTCTAATATTTTATCTAACATAATTTTTTATTTAATGGGCATGCCCGTGAGCAGGTGCTTGACCTGACATTGATTGCATTTTTACCTGATATGCTCCTGTTGTGACTATTACTTCTCCTCTGTTTAACCCATTAATTATTTCAACTTCATCTGCTGTCAAATCGCTCACCAGACAATTGTACGATTACAGAATAGTTTCCATAATCTTCTAATAGTGCAGATTTTGGAATTAATATACCATCTTGACCTTTACCAAAAGAAATGTTTACTTCTGTGAATTTTCCTAGTGGATTTGTTATTTCATTATTTACGTTTACATAAATACTAATTGTAGGTTTTAAGTCCAAAGTAGTTTTGTCTATAGATAAAATACTTCCATTATTATTTTCCATGTTATCCCATTGACCACTATTCGTTTTGTACCAAATGTTATGAATGGAGCTGAGTTTATCTGAAAAACTAAGGGGCACTTCAATATTGAGCAAATTATTATTGGAACTCCTAATTGTAAAGAGTAATTCACCTTCTATAACAAAAGAACCATTATCTACATCTACATTTGCAAGATAACCTGATGTCGGTGAAATAATTTGTTTTGTGGTAGAACTGTAACCACTAGTAGAAATTCCATTTTTTAGTGTTTCAAATTTTGATTTTGCTATAAAATATTTTTGTTGAATTAGTTCGAATTCGGATTTAGGTACAATTTTTTCATTGTATAAATCTTTTTTTCTTTCATATTCAGTCTTTGCTTGTTCATAATCTATCTTTGCTATTTGTAAATCACCACTTAAATTGTTAGAAACGAACCCATTACTATTTATTGACATTATAACTTCGCCTTTATTTAGATACTTGCCAGGAATTAAATTATTCTTAACATAATTCACTTTACCATTTGCATTAGCAATTAGAGATTGTAAATTATTAGGAGCTATATCCCATTTACCTGATGTAGTTAATGTTTCATATACCTTTTTTAACGTTACTTGCTCTGTTTGAAATGGCATTTTCCAAGCCTGTTCTTTTAAAAAGGTTATACTTGAGCCATCATCTTCTACAGTTGGATTTTGATTTTGTGCTTCTTGTAAATTCGGGTAAATTTGAATATCTTTAATTGTCAACGTATCAGAATAACCTTCTGTATTCAATATAAATTGTAATATGCCTTTACCTGCTGTAATAGGTTCTAGAACTGGTGTAAAAATACCTGCTGAAGAGGGTTTTTTTACTGTTTGTCTTATGCCTTTTACCCCTTGGATTAAACTCACAGTTACGGATCCTTCTGTTACAGCTTGGTGTTTATTCATCTTGGTAAAGTGAGCTCCAAATTTACTTTGCTTACCCACAACGAGAACAGGGAATTCTACATACAATTCTGTATTTGATGACCATAAAGTGTAATCTACTAGGGGGACTTCATTGGTGTTGGTATTTGGTACATGATTTCCCTCTGAATCATGTATGTGTCCTTCTTCGTGTTTATGTCCACAAGATAAAAGTAAAATGCTAAATATAAATATTGTTAAATATTTCATTATCAATAATTTTCATGTGAATGATTATGATTATCATTTTGGTCGTGTAATTACATTTCTTATTGAATTGTATCGATTTTTAAAGAGTCTTTTTCAAGTTCAAATACTTCTTGTTTATGGTGGGTGTCATGTGTATGACCTTGCACTCCATGGTCATGTAAATGCTCACCATTGGGGCCATGATCATGACCATGATTATGACTGGGGTCATGGTTGGAATTATTACAAGATAAAAATGTTATTAAAACAATAACTATAAAAAATTTTAATCCATTCATTTTATTTCTTTTTTAATTGTTAAAAATTGTTTTATTTAAAAAATTATTTTTCAAAATTTAAAATTTTTGTTTTAAGCAATTGAAGTTGCTTTTCTATATCTAATATTACATTTTGAGAACTGTAATAAAATTCTAGTTCGTTAAAGTATTGTAAAAACGATATATGTCCTTTGTTGTAGGCTTTATATAAAAGTTCTTCACTTTCTATACTTTTTATTGTGGCGTTGTAGTCTTCATACATTTTTAATAATGCAATATATTTATCATACTGAATTTCAAAGTTAAACTTTAGTATTTGAGTTTGCGCATCAGTATTCAATTTGGTGTAATCTAAAGCACTAACCGCTGCGTTTTTCCTTAACTTGTTGCCCCACAAAGGAAGACTTACTCCAGCAAAAATACCAGAATAATTATCTCCTAAAAAACCTTGATAATTATAGCCTATAGAAAAGTTTGGAAGGAGTTTGGCTTTTACTAGATTAACATTTTGTTCTGCAATATTAATAGACTGATTATAATAAGCTAAAGTTTGATTGTTTTGTTGGATTTTTTGCCATATTGAATCTTTTTCAGATAGCGAATAATCTGTTTCATAATCTAATAGTGTAATTTGAATATCATTTCCACCATTTAATTTACGAATTTTTTTAAGAAGACCCTCCTTTTTAACTTGGATATTTTGTACTTTATATTGGGAATTCATAAAACCAATTTTGGCTTTATTTAATTCCAATATTCCTATTTGTTCTTTATTGAAAAGTGTTTGGATTTGTGAAAAAAGTTGTTCAGCTTTTTTTTCACGATTAACTTCAACTTCTTCTTGTTTGTTAAGGGCAATAACCTCGATTATAAGTAGACTTACTTCGGTAAATATCTGTTGTCTTTTTTGAAGATATTCTATTTCTAGTTGATCATTTTGTAGTTCAATAAGCTCTCTCCGATTAGAATATACAGTCGGAAACTCAAATGATTGACTCAATTGAAATTCTAAGTAATTGCCAGAAACAGTTTGTCCAAAAGGTAGATAATAAGCACTTATTTCTAAATTTGGTAGTAAATTGGTGTTTTTTAATTTTAAGGATTGACTTTCTATATAGGCTTTGAAAGTTTTTAATTCTATATTGTTTTTTTCAATTTCTTTAAGAATATATGTTACCTTATTATCTTGAGAAAAAGTACAAAAAGATAGTAAACAAACACAAAAAATAATACTAATTTTTTGAATCATATTTTAAATAGTTTTAAATTATGAATGATAAAAAATAATAGGATAATTATGGTAGGTAAAAGTCAATTAATAGATAAGAAATGGAGGACCTCTAAGTGTATTATATGCTATTAAGCTATATTGATAATGATTATCTTTTTTGACAGTATAATTTTTTAATAGTTTAATAGAGTGTTCTTTTATAATTGGTTCGTTGTTGAAGAACAAGGTTTGTAAAAAATTATAGTTAATCTGTTTTTGTTTTAAAACAAAAATATATACATCATGAATATATGTATTATTGTTATGTGTGTGATGACTTAACCAATGGAGTAGACCATTATAATCATGGTCATTGGCATGGTGGTAGTGAGAATGGGAATGAGAAAAATCATAATCAACAGAGATGTTATTATCTTTGTCTAAATGGATGTGATGAAAATGTGGTATAGAATGAAAAATACTTTTAAGTAAGATACTTATTAGTATGAATACAAACATTCTATTTAGGTTTCTTTCCATATAATACAAAGGTATAAAAATCTTATTTATTTTCCTTTAAGTTTTATTTTATTTTATAAAATATGTATTTATAAGAGCATGTTTAAAAATTTATCACAATGAGAATCAATAGATTGAGGTTT
>JAHDBK010000213.1 GCA_020630455.1 Saprospiraceae bacterium | reverse complement strand
TATTTATTTACTGTATTCATAGAAAGGTCTTCTGGTTTGGTTAAAATGGCTTGGATTCCATGTTGTTTAAGCAAGTTTACTATTTGTTCTTTTTCATATAGGAACTTATTAGCAATGGTTTGGTAATAAATTTCTTCGATATTATTCACTCCTTGTTCACTATATGCTTTTATCTCTGTATTTTCAAAGAAAACCACTACTAACAAATGCGTTTTATTGATTCTTCTCAATAAAGGCAAAACTCTTTCTAAAGCATACATGCTTTCAAAATTGGTAAATAAAAAGATAAGGCTTCTACCTGAAATTAAATTTCTAGTAGCCGTATATAATAATTCGTAATTGGCTTCTAAATTTCTTTCTTTTTCTCTATAAAGTGTTTGTAAAATGGTATTGAGTTGATTGGCTTTTCTTTCTGCTTTAATAGTAGAACCCATCACATCAGAAAAAGTTAACAAACCAGCTCTATCGTGTTTTTTTAAGGCGATATTAGCGATAACAAGAGTAGTATTAACCGCATAATCCATAAGGCTTAATCCTTCGAAAGGCATTTTCATATTACGACTCTTATCAATTATACAATAAATTTGTTGAGCCCTTTCATCTTCGTATTGGTTGACCATCAATGTATTGGCACGGCTTGTAGCCTTCCAGTTGATACTTCTGTAGTCATCACCTCTTACATATTCTTTTATTTGTTCAAATTCATAACTATGCCCTATCCTTCTCATTCTTTTCACCCCTCCCTTATCCATTGTAACTTTATCGAAAGCTTTCAATTCAAAGTTTTTCATCTGAACTAATGAAGGATAAACTGGTAATTTAACTGGATACTTATGGTCGTATTTTCTTTCTATAAGTCCTAAAAAAGAAGACATATATACATTGATATTTCCAAAATGATACTCGCCCCTTACTTTTGGAAAAATACGATATACTATTTCTCTCTCATTTAAGGGTTTTAATTTAAAATTAATTTCGAAATCTCTTTTTTGTAACTCTATAGGCAATTCTTCAATGACTGTTATATCTAATAATTGTGAGGTTAAGTTTTCTACAGTAATTCTAATAGGGTTAGGGTCTCCTAAAGAAAACACGTTAGGCATATACCTCCTTATTTTTAAGGGATGTTTTATAGAAAATAACATTAAAAAATCAACCATCAATAATACTCCAAGAAAAGATAAGGATGCCCAACCAAGAATAATCGGGTCAAAATTTTCGAATAGCGTATTTTCTTGAAAGAAGAAACCTAAAATAAAGATTAAGACAACGGCAAAAGCTAAAATAAAAAATCGCGATTTCAAATACAATCCCTTCATATAGCGATATAGAAATAAAATCACAGCTGTTATTACTAAAAATAACACGAAGTAAATTGCCATTTCTTTGCCCGCAAATAAAGTACTGAAATCCATTTTTATAAAATTATGTTTTTAGATAATTCTCTAGATTTTACTATCTAGGTACTTCTATTCTTTTTAATATTTCATCAATAACATCTACTGTTTGCACTCCTTCCATTTCTCTTTCAGGAGTCAATATAATACGATGGTTTAAAACTGGATGAGCTACATATTTGATATCATCTGGAGTAACGAAATCACGTCCATTAATAGCAGCTATAGCTTTGGATGTTTTCATAATAGATAATGAAGCACGAGGAGAAGCACCCAAATATAAATCTCCATTATTTCTAGTATCGTGAACTATACGAGCTATATAATCTAATAACTCATCTTTTATATGTACTTTTTCAACGATTTCACTATATTTTTGAATATCCTTAGCCTTAATTAATCCTTGTACTTCTTTTTGTAAATTAATATTAAAATCATTTTTAAATCTTCTCAAAATCAATTGTTCTTCATCAAGAGAAGGATATTTTAAATTTATTTTAAAAATAAATCGGTCTAACTGAGCTTCTGGTAATTTATATGTACCTTCTTGCTCTATTGGGTTTTGAGTAGCTAGGACAAAAAACGGCGGCATCATAGCATAGGTCTTTCCATCTATGGTGATTTGTTTTTCTTCCATTACTTCAAAGAGAGCAGATTGGGTTTTGGCTGGTGCTCTATTAATTTCATCAATTAAGACTACATTTGAGAAAATAGGACCATTACTAAAAGTAAATTCCGAAGTCTTCATATTATAAACCGTAGTTCCTATTACATCCGAAGGCATTAAGTCGGGAGTAAACTGAATACGGGCGAATTCTACTGCTAAGGTTTTAGACAACATTTTAGCAGTAAGTGTTTTGGCAATACCTGGCACTCCTTCTAGTAAAACATGACCTCCTGAGAATAATGCTGCCAATAATAAATCCAAGATTTCGTCTTGACCAATTATAACTTTAGAGATTTCCTTTTTAATTTTTTCTACAACATCACTAATTTCATTAATATTACTAACGTTTTGTTTTTCCCAAGAAAAAGGTTGTTGCTGGTCTATCTCATTTTTAAAATTGTCATCCATATTGATTGATTTTTATTATTTACAATTTTTATAAATATCTTCTAAAAGTTGATGAAAATGAATAGTTGTATTATCCGTGATATAAACACCCGAAATAATATTTTTATACAATTTTGCTAAGTCTTGATATTTTTGCTCTGGTACACCAGACAGCTTAGCTGCTTTTTTAATAAATTTATCACTAAGGGTATGAGAAACAGTAATTCCATATCTTTGAAACATGAAATATTTAAACATTTTCATCTTTTGCTCACAAAGGTTTCTATTGTTCTTTTTATTATAATATAATGCACCTATAGTTGATATAAATTCTAAAGAAGTATTGGCATTTTGTTTCATTACAGGAATGATGCGTTGCCTTCTCTTCGCCCTAAACATTAGATACAAAATAGCCATTCCTACTAAGGTATACCAAGCAGCAGATAAATACCTATCCTGCAAGATGTACTTAAGGGGAGATTCAGAAGACAAAGTCATATCTTCTCTATTATTACTTCTAAATTGATTAGCTCTTCTACTGAATTCTTCCGTCACCCTGCTATAATCATCCCAATAAATATCACCTTCTTCTAAATGGCTAAACCATTTACTAGCGAAATCTAATTTACTTTTATTCGTAAGAAAATAATTAGTCAACATTATAGGAGTAGTTAAAAGATATACTTGTCCTCCTTTATCACCTTCTTCAGCATAATTAATCATACTAAAATAATTATACTCTCCTACTCTACTATCACTTAATGTCCCTAGGGAAGTGAATCCCATATCATTTTCACAGAAATATTCATTTGGAATATAGTGCCATCTGTATTCTTGAGTAATATAATCATTCTCAAAAACGTATCTTAGTCTATTTTGCCTTAATTGATTGTGTTTAAGGTTAGGTTTCACGAGTGTATCTTCAAAACTATCGTAATCATTCCAATAGATTTGTTCTCCATTTTCATAATCATAACACTCTTGATAGTATAATAAAAATGACATATCATAGGGTAAGGATTTACTTGCAATGAATGCATTATTTCCTTTAGATACAAATTTTAGAATATGATTGATTTCTTCGGTTTTCATGAACATTCCCTCTCCTACAAATATATAGTTTTTGACCTCATCACTTTCTTCATCAATAGGCAATTCACTTACTACATTGCTTTTAATATTAGTAAGTTTATTATTAGGAAAATAATCTTTCAACATTTCATGAATAATGAATGTGCCGTAGGGTTCTTTACTTTTTGAATCGTAGGTTTCTTTCCAATTAAAATTTTTCTTGGAACCGCTTCCGCCTAGCAAAACAAAAAGTAAAAGCAGAATAACTGCTGCAATAGCAAGTGTTATGACGACAGATCTTTTCATTAGTTTATATCATTCCTTAACGTAGGCAATTTCTTTTTTTTGATTGAATTCAAATATAATATAAATATCTATTATTTCAACTTCTCTTAGACTAAATTCTTGTATTTATATATAAAATGATATTTAATAATTTAGAAGACAATAGATTTTAGACTATAGATTTTAAATTTTAATTCAAATAATAAAGAAAATTCTTTATTATTTTGAACTGGCAATGTCTAATTATTTTGTCCTATAACTTATACTATCTCAAAAACAATATTGTATTTTGAAAGCATCTTTTATTCTAGGGCTGTTTTATATCATTTTCAAATATCAACAGTCTACTTGACGATTATCATTCCTCTTTCTACCTGATCTTTTGTTACTCCTTTTAATAGCAAACCCACATTATCTCCTTCTTCAGCTGAATCTAACATTTTTCTAAACATCTCTATTCCTAGGCAAGTCGTTTTAATTTTAGTTTTTCCATTAGCATCTTTTATCAATAAAGTATCTCCTTTTTTAAGATTACCCTTTAATATCTTTCCAGTAACGACTGTTCCTCTACCTACCATATTAAAAACATCTTCTATTTTCATATTAAAAGAATATTTGGTTAGCGCATCGATTACCTTTACTTCGCATCGTTTACCCATATAGCCTGTAGGACATTTACAAGTTCCATTATCACATTTACCCCCATTCAAACAATTAATATTAGCACATGGGTCAACAGGGACTCTCTTACTGGTCTGGCATCGGTCTCCTTCAAATCCATCTGGACAATCGCATTTACCATCTTTACATACTCCTCCATTCATACAAGTAATTTTAGCACAAGCATCTTCTTTAATTGGAGTATTGTTTGAGTTTTTTGTTATTAAAAAATACCCTAGTACAAAAAGCAACATTGTAAGAAGTCCTATTATCAACCATTTTTTATCAAATGAATTAGATTTGTTTTGAGGTAAATTATTTGAAACAATTTCTTTTATAGGTTGTGGATTAGAAGCGATTTTTGAAAGATTAGAAGTAATCATTAAAAGAGAATTTGAAATCTTATTCTCTTCCATTAATTGATCATCATTATCTATAATACCGTTATTAATTTTTCTTTGTAAATTATTGAACCTTGCTTCTATTTGAAGAATTTGAGTTTTTAAATCATGGTCGCTAACATTAGACTTCAATAGCTCAATTGCCTTATTGATTTTTCCATCAGTAATTAAATCTTGAGCCTGGTTGAGGTACGAATTGCCTTTCATATTATATTTTTTTTGTAAATATAATAAGTATTTAGAAATGAATAAAGCATATTAATAAAAAATAGAACAATTTACATAAAGCAAATTATTAAAATAATAAAAAAAACTCTTTATTTTATTAGGTTAAAATCTAATATCTAATGTTTAAAGTTCTTTGTCTTCTTACTTATTTACATATTAAAATTTCATTTTTTTCATAATTTAATTACTCTAAATAGCTATAATTACTAATATTTTTTACTCTACACACTGTACTCCATACTCAATACTCAACTAAAGCTCTGTCGTAAAAGTCAAGCGTTCTCCTTTTTTAATTTCTATAAATTGTCCATTATCATAAGCAAGATGACCACTGACAATAGTTTGTTCAATTTGTCCTTTAAAAGTATGATTTTCAAATGGAGACCAATTGCATTTGTAGTGTACATTCTCTTTAAGTACTTGCCATTCTTTATTCAAATCTACGATGACTACATCTGCCCAATACCCTTCTCTAATATAGCCTCTTTCTTCAACATTGAAGCAAATAGCAGGAGCATGACACATCTTCTCCACTATTTTTTCTAAAGAGATTTTTCCTTGATGATAAAATTCTAACATGACATTCAAAGTATGTTGTACCAAAGGTACTCCTGAAGGAGCATTCCAATAATTTTGGCTCTTTTCCTCCCATGTATGTGGAGCGTGGTCAGTAGCTATAATATCTAATCTATCATCTAACAAAGCAGGTAATAAAGCCGCTTGGTTTTCCTTGGATTTAATGGCTGGATTACATTTTATTTGATGTCCTAAACGCTCATAATCATCTGCATTAAAATACAAATGATGAACACAAACCTCTGAAGTTATTCTCTTTTCTTTTAGTGGAATATCATTTCTAAACAAATCCAATTCTTTAGCCGTAGATATATGAAGTATATGCAATCGAGTATTATACTTTTTTGCTAAGTTCACTGCCAATGATGATGATTTATAACAGCCTTCTACATCTCTTACTAATGGATGTATCCAAGTAGGTGCGTTTTCTCCATATTCTCTCCAATATAAAGGCGAATTATTTTTGATGGTTGCTTCGTCTTCGCAGTGCGTTGCAATCAACATGGGTACTTTTGAAAAAAGATTATCTAATGTTTTTTCATTATCGACTAACATATTCCCTGTACTTGAACCCATAAATACTTTGACACCACATACGTTTTTAGGATTCGTTTTCAAAACTTCTTCGATATTATCATTACCCGCTCCCATAAAAAAGGAATAATTTGCTAAAGAACTTTGAGCGGCTCTTTGGTATTTCCATTCTAATAATTCTTGAGTCAATGCTGAAGGTTTGGTATTAGGCATCTCCATAAAAGAGGTTACACCTCCTGCAACCGCAGCCCTTGGCTCTGTATATAAATCTGCCTTATGTGTCAAACCTGGTTCTCTAAAATGAACTTGGTCATCTATAATACCTGGGAAGAGGTGTTTCCCTTCTCCATTGATGGTTATATCGGCGGGCTGGTTTATTTGTGAAGCTATTTTTTCTATTCTACCGTTTTGAATGAATACATCGGCTACTTGAATGCTTCCTTCATTAATTATACTGATGTTTTGAATGAGAATTTTTTTTGACAT
>JAHDBK010000212.1 GCA_020630455.1 Saprospiraceae bacterium | reverse complement strand
GACTTACAGAAAAAAAGACTCATTAACAGTAATTAGCTAATGAGTCTTTAGCGCCCTCAACAGGTTCAAAATCGAACCAATTTTATGATGAAATGGCAAAAGTCTATGAATTAGAGCCTTTTATTAAGGTGGTCCACATTAATCCAGAGTTCATTTCAAATCATAAGACCAGTAAACAAGCTATTTAATATCCTTATAGTTACTCAAACCATTCTAAACTAGAATAATTTAGAACATATGCCATTTGAAAAAGGAAGAGTGAAAACTGGTGGAAGACAAGCAGGAACACCGAATAAGTTTACTAAAGAAATACGTGACATATTAAAGAGTGTATACGAACAGGAACTGGAGAACATTCCAAAATATTTAAAGGACCTTAGTTCAAAAGAAAGGCTTGACTTTCTTCTAAAAATTACTCCATATGTTCTACCACAAGTGAATAAGATAGATATGGATGAAGGAGAACCCTTTGCAGTATGGGAATGACATTAAGTGAGAAAGAGTTTTATCATTCACTTTTCTTTGTTAATAGGGTTGTATGGGTGGAGTTGTATTATTCAGATACCACTACATCAAGGCAAAAACAAATAATAAGAAAGGCTAATAAAGAATGGAAAGGAGACAAAATTAAACTCCTAAGAAAAATTCTATCTATGGAAAAAGAATTAGGTTATCATTGAAAATCTTTACCATCTAAGTTTTTTCCTATATCAAACAAGAATGAATTTACAGTTTCAAATAAATCATTCATACATTCATTATTTAACTGTAAACTGCCATTATTCGGATTGCAGATTTGATATTTAAAAAACTTATTAAGTTTAATTATGTCTGATTCTTTTATAACTCCTCCATGATGCACAATACGATTTCTAATATTTTGGTAGTTACGTATCTTATCCCATTCTTGAATATCTCCTACATTCATTCCAAGATTAGTACTTAATATTTGCTTTATGGGCTTTAAGTCAAATCCACTTTTAGAAAATTTAACACCTTCTTTATTGAAGTTGTAGTAGAGGTTTAATTTATCAATCCATTTCTTTAAGGTTCTTTCAAAAAGTGAGTAAACAGCAACTAACCCAAACTCCAAAGTTATTTTATAGTAGCTTCCAAATTCTTCATTGAGTGAATCAATCATAGAATGAAATTCTGGAGGTGCCATTTGTTTATAATTCTTGATTTTCTCTTCTAATTGTTCTTTATTTTGATTTACAGCTTTTAAAGAATAAATGATATAGTCTCTTACTTCAGTGCTTTCAATCACATCGTAGAAGTATATTAGATTCCCTATTGGGTTAAATTGTATATCATCTATACTTGGTCTACTTCTACTCATAATTTAAAGTGTATATTTCACTAAATATAATTCAATATGCCACTAAGTTGGAATGAAATAAGAACCAGAGCCATTTCTTTTGTTAAAGAGTGGGAAGGTGAGAGTAGAGAACGTGCCGAAAAGGATAGTTTCTGGAATGACTTTTTTAATGTCTTTGGCATATCAAGAAGAAGAGTAGCAACCTTTGAAGAACCAGTAAAGAAGCTAAATAATAACTATGGTTTCATTGACCTCTTCTGGAAAGGCAAACTACTCATAGAACACAAATCAAAAGGCAAAGACCTTTCTAAAGCATATACACAAGCGTTAGAGTATTTTGAAGGTCTAAAAGAAAGAGAACTTCCCAAGTATATTTTAGTATCTGATTTTGAAAGATTTAAACTCTATGACTTAGATAACAGAAACGAGAAAGAGTTTACACTCAATGAGTTTGTAGATAATATCCACCTATTTGGATTTATAGCAGGATATGAGAAACGAGTAATTGAAGATGAAGCACCTGTAAACATTGAGGCAGCTGAAAAGATGGGTTTCCTCCATGATAAGCTCAAGGAAGTAGGATATGAAGGATATGATTTAGAAGTGTTATTGGTCCGACTACTCTTTTGTTTGTTTGCAGATGATACAGGAATATTTAATACAGGTATATTCCAAGAGTATATTGACCTACATACAAAAGAAGATGGAAGTGATTTAGCTATGCATATAGCTCAGATATTTCAGACACTAGATACTCCAATAGAAAGAAGGCAAAAGAACCTAGATGAAAACTTAAATCAATTTCCCTATGTAAATGGTGAATTGTTCACTGACAATATCCGAATAGCTCACTTTGATAGTGAAATGAGAGAACTGGTATTGGAGGCAGGTGCTATGGATTGGGGTGAAATATCTCCTGCCATATTTGGGTCTATGTTCCAAGCTGCCATGAACCCAAAAGAAAGGCGTAATCTTGGGGCACACTATACTTCTGAGAAGAACATAATGAAGGTTATCAAGCCTTTATTTCTTGATGACCTTTGGGAAGAGTTTAATAAGCTAAGAAAGACCGTAAAGACCTTACAGGCTTTTCATAATAAGATAGCTTCTCTAAACTTCTTAGACCCTGCTTGTGGTAGTGGTAACTTTCTAATTATCACATATAGAGAGCTGAGACTGTTGGAAATAGAAGTTGTAAAGGCATTATTAAAGATTCAATTCAAAGGACTAAATGCTGACTTTACTACTGTTCCACTTCAATCATTCTTAAAAGTATCAATAACCCAATTTTATGGAATAGAGATAGATGAATTTGCTTCAAAAGTCGCAGAAGTTGGGATGTGGTTAATAGAACATCAAATTAATGAACAACTTTCTCTTGAATTTGGTCAAAACATCATTAATCTTCCATTAAAAGGAGTTGCAAATATTACCAATGCCAATGCATTAAGAATTGATTGGGATGAAGTTGTTCGGAAGGAGGAATTGAGTTATATAATTGGAAATCCTCCGTTTTATGGACAATCGTTACAAACGATAGAACAAAAGAAAGATTTGGAATCCGTTTGTGCTGAACTTAGTGGAAGTGGCATTTTAGATTTTGTAGCTGGATGGTTTGTTAAGGCAGCTGATTTTATACAAAACTCAATGATTGAAGTTGGGTTTGTTTCTACTAATTCTATTACTCAAGGTGAGCAAGTTGGAATATTATGGAACAGACTAGTAAATCAGCTTGGCATTAAAATAAATTTTGCTCATCGTACTTTTAATTGGAGCAACAAAGCAAAAGGAAATGCTGCTGTTCATGTAGTAATTATTGGCTTCGCTATAGTTGACAAGGAAAAGAAGTTTCTTTTTGATTACTCAGATATTAAAGGTGAGCCAACAATTATTCAAGCGAAACAAATCAATGCTTATCTTTTAGACGCAAAAAATTGTTTAGTAGTAAGACGAAAATATCCTATTTCTGAAATTCCTAAAATCAAAAGAGGTAATTCAGCTTATGATGGAGGTAATTTGATATTCCAAGATGAAGAGGAACTTACGTCTTTTTTAACTAAGGAACCCGATTCTAAGGAGTTTATCAAGCCTTTAATAGGAGCAAAGGAGTTTTTAAACAATAAAAAACGATGGTGCTTATGGTTGAAGGATGCTAATCCATCTAAGCTCAGAAGGCTAAAATTTGTCTTGGAAAGAGTTAATAATGTTAGGAAGTTTAGAGAAAACAGTAAAGGTAAGGAAACACAAAAGTATGCATCTACACCAACATTGTTCAGAGATTTAAACAACCCAGAAACCTATATTGTCTTTCCAAGGGTATCTTCTGAAAGAAGGAGATATATTCCTTTTGGATTTTTTGATAAGAGTTCTATTGTTGCTGACTCTTGTTTATTTGCCCCAAATGCTAACATTTACCATTTTGGTGTTTTGACAAGTGAAATGCATATGAGTTGGGTTAAATGTGTTTCAGGAAGACTAAAAAGTGACTTCCGATATTCTAAAGATATTGTTTACAATAACTTTCCTTTCCCTAAATTTATTTCGGATTCCCAAAAGAGAAAAATTGAAAATGCAGCTCAAATTGTTTTAGAGACAAGAAAGCAGTTTCCAGAGAATAGTCTTGCAGATTTATATGACCCAATTGCAATGCCACCAAATTTAGTAAAAGCACATCAAGCACTAGATAAGGCTGTAGATAAATGTTACCGTAAAGCACCTTTTAAGAATGAAAGAGAGAGGATAGAGTTTTTGTTTGAGTTGTATGAAGAGTATACAGCGCCACTTTTGAAAAGTTAGAGAAACAAAATCTTACCACTTGGAAAGTTTTGCAAAAATCTTACCTTTACGTAAGAATTAAAACTGCTATGGTGGAGAATGTAAGTAATAAGAGAATTAATTGGATTCCGCATAATGATAACCAGTCATTTGAATTTTTGAACTTTCTTGACGAAGTAGAAATAAGAACTGCCTTATCCGTTAAGAATGTCAAGCAATCAAATTCTGAAATCACATCTAGGATTTTAAACCATTGGGAAAAGATTGGATTGATTGACAATGACCGCCCTGAAGGTAAAGGATGGAGGAAGTTCAGCAAACTAGATATCGTCTGGATGGAATTAATCAAGGAACTTAGAAACTTTGGTTATTCTAATGATAAGATACTTGCAGTAAAGAAAGACTTATTATCTAAGTCAGAAGATAGTTCAATATCCGAATCAACCACTTTGCAGTATTATGTTGCTGTCGCAATATGTTTCCAACGTCCTGTTTTTGCAATGGTATTTAGTAATGGTGAGATAGAATTTGCATCATTACAAGAGGCAGCAAGTAGTTACAGTTTGAAAACAGCAGGTAATCACATTAGAATTGAGCTAAATGGACTGATACAAAGAATCTATAAAAAGGATATTTCCCCAAAGAATAGGTCACTTTTCCAATTGTCAGAAAAGGAGTTTAAAGTATTAGAAGAGATAAGAACGAGAGGCTACAAGAATATAAACATCAAATTATCTGATGAAGAGATAGATTCAATTGAGGTTGAACAATCCTTTAATGGTAAAGTCAACGTTTCAGAATTACTAAATGATTCAGACAATCAAGATATAGTATTGAAGAAAAGAAAAGGTAAAGTAGTATTTGCTACAAAAACAGTAAAATATAGTGGCTGAAGTATCAGTCCAAATACACATAGACCAATTCACTTGAGGTATTAAGGTAAATGGTCCTATATATTAATAATGTTATCAGTAACCTATTGTGATAATCTATTAAATAAGAAAGAGAGAAAATATTCAAAAGAGGAAGTTAAGAAAATTAGAGAGTTGCTTTATCAACTAGCAGAAATTGACAAAGAACGATTTCTACAAAAACAAATTTAAATGAAGAAAGTAGTCCTATATACAAGAGTATCAACTGAAGAGCAAAAAGATAGTGGTTTTAGCCTTCAGGACCAGTATAAGAGACTATTTAAGTATTGTTGTAAAGAAGGGTATGAAGTAATAAAACATTATGAAGAAGACCATTCAGCAAAGAACTTCAATAGACCAAAGTGGAACACTTTCTTAAAAGAGCTTAAAGAAGGTTCACTAAATCCTTCAATGGTTTTATGTATTAGACCAGACAGGTTTTCAAGAAACCTACAAGAATCATTTAAGATGGTTGCACTTCTTAGGAAATTTGGAGTGGAACTGAAGTTTTTAGAAAATGACTTTAATGATGATACACCAGAGAGTTGGTTTCTTTCTTTAATCAACTTTGCCATTCCCCAAATGGACAACCAAAGAAGAAGTCTAAACACCAAGAGAGGAATGCGACAAGCAAAGAGGGAAGGTAGATGGAATGGAAGACCGCCAACTGGATTTGACTTATTTAAAGATAATGGTATATGTACCTTGACACCTAACGAGAAAGCAAAGTATGTCAAAGAATCTTTTGATATGTTCTCTAAAGGCATTTATTCAATGGAAGAAGTAAGGAGGCAAATGAGAGAGAAAGGGTTTAAGCTATCAAAGAACCCTTTTAATACTATGCTGTCAAATCCAGTCTACATTGGAATGATAAGAATAAAGGCATGGAAGGACGAACCAGAGGAAATTGTGCAGGGCTTGCATGATTCTATTATCTCAGATACTCTTTTTGAAAAGGTGCAATCTATAATCAAAGGAAAAAGGACACAACCATTAAAAAAGACAACACATAACCCAAACTTACCTTTAAGAGGTCATTTAGTTTGTTGTCAATGTGGTGGTAATATTACAGGGAGTAAGTCAAAAGGTAATGGAGGTACTTATTATTATTATCATTGCCAAAAAGGATGTAAAGAAAGATTCAAGGCAGATGAAGCAAATTCTATATTCATAGACTATCTAAATTCTTTTCAACTTCCAAATGAGGTGTGTCAACTTTATTTAGCGATTATGAAAGACTTGTTTAAAGACGATGATAAGAAACTGTTACAAGAAATGACAGACATTACCAACCAAATAGATAAAGCAACAAACAGAATAGAATCAATTGACGAAAAGTTTATAGACAACGAAATTGATTCAAAGACCTATAATTCATTAAGAGCAAAATATGAGGACCAAAAAGGAGAATTAGAATATAAGAAGCTGAGAATATCAAACAGAAAAACCAACTTCAAGAAGTACTATAATTATTGTATTCCACTAATTCAGAGTATTGGAGAAAGGTATTTAGAATCAACCTTAGAAATAAAGAACAAAATCATAGGTTCGATATTCCCAAACAAATTGATTTTTGAAGGTAAAAATTATCGAACCACAGAACCAAGTGATTTACTTAGCTTGTTCACACTGAATATCAATAACTTAGGGGAAATAAAAAAGGACGTCCAGAATTTTATATCTAAAACGTCCTTTAAAGCGCCTCCTCAAGGACTTGAACCTTGGACCTACGGATTAACAGTCCGC
>JAHDBK010000211.1 GCA_020630455.1 Saprospiraceae bacterium | reverse complement strand
GTTTTGTGTTTGGCTACATCATCTGCTAATTTTTTAGATTTGATTCTACCTAAGGTAATTAATACAATAGCTATTATCATCATAGAAATATGTTCTACAGCAAAGAATCTTTGGAAAGAATTGGACATAACATCTTCACTTTGGAATAAATTAAATCCTTTATTACCTACAAAATATAATATCAAACCTATCAACAATTGGACATGAGCTATGATAAAAGCAACTAAGCTCAAAGTATTATCCATTTTGACAAACTCCTTTTTTCCTCTATACTTCATAAATGCATTAACAATAGCTACGATTAAAGCAATTAGGATTAAATATCTTAAAAGACTATGTGTGTGATTTAAACCTGTTATCATATTTTTTATTTTTAATAATATTAATAATAGACAAAGGTAATTTATTTTTTAAAAAAGTTAATACAAAGTTCACCTTATAAATGATGATTATATGGGGAATGAGATTACCTTTATTAAAATAAAAGGGAAGATATATGAAAGAATGGGCATTTTTTAAGTACAACACTGATTTTGCATTGTTTGGTACTCAGCACCTAAGTGTTATTATTATAATGATTATATCAAGTATTGTATTGCCCACAATTGCTAACAAGTATTGGTCTACACAACGAAAAATCCAAGTAGCACGAGGGATGGCTATAACGATTGCCTTTTGGGCGATTATATATGTAGTCATTCTCCTTTTTTTAGGAAAATTCAATTATAAAACTGATTTACCTTTAGACATTTGTAATATATCTGCCATACTTATTTCATTTTTGATGTGGAATCCCAATAAGCACTATTTTGAGATATTTTATTTTTGGGTATTAGCGGGGACGACACAAGCCATACTTACCCCTCATTTGTACAATGGTTTTCCCAATTTCATTTTCATAAAATATTGGTTTGTACATGCTGGGCTTGTGGTTTATATTGTATATATAGCAAGAGTATTCAAATTTAATCTTACTATCAAGAGCTTATGGAAATCTTTTTGGTATTTTCAAGGCTATGTTTTATTGGTTTTAATAATTAATATGATTTTAAAATCTAATTATGTTTACATCTTACACAAACCTCCAACGGCATCAGCTTTAGATTATTTAGGTGATTGGCCTTGGTATATATTGGTCTGTGAAGCAATAGGTTTACTTATGTTCTTTTTATTATTAATACCTTATTTAATTTCTAATAGGAAGAAAACTGTAGACGTGTAGAGTAGGTTTAATTTTTAATAACTTTATCAACAATTTTACCTCCTTCAAATATGAGTTCAAATATGTATATTCCAGAACTGTATTTGGATAAAGATATATTATGATTAGCCCTTTGAGTATCTAATAATTTCCCTCTTATATCAAATACATTTACTTGTATTTCATTGGAATTAACACCTTCAATATTTACCTGTACATCATCCCTAGTAGGATTAGGCATAATGGTATAATTTAATTCATCCTTTTGAATATTTGATGTATTGCTTGGGTTTGTTCTAAAATCAGTTTCATAAATAGCAAAACCTCCTCTATAATTTCCAACTACCATTTCATAATAGCCGTCATCATCTATATCCGCCATATCAGGACTTGTTTCTCTTCCTTCTCTAATATCTCCATAGCCATCACTGTCAAGGCTAAATTGACTTACTAAATCACTTTGATTAATAGGATAAACATAAATATCATTAAAATAACTACCTATTAGCATATATGGCTCATCATCCATGAAAAACACTTTAGGAGAGGCATAACCTCTAGGGTCAACAAATCCTTGGCTATCATCACGAACATCTATTAAACCAACTCCATCAATATTGGGTGCAACGGTTCTATCAGGATTAAAATCAGGACTGCCTTGAGTACCTATATTCTTAAAAAAAACAATTCTTCCTTGCTTTATACCTGTAACAATATCCGTTAATCCATCACCATCTAAATCGACTATTTCGGGAGTACAATCTGTACCTCCTATTATAGATTTATAATTAGGGAAAATAGTAGGGAATGAAGGTACGTTTCCAGCACCTGCTGTATTTTCAACAAAAAACAACTGCCCACCAGATTGAGCAACTATCATATCTGTATCTCCATCATCATCCAAATCTCCAAATGCAGGAGAAAGTCTTTTATCTTCATATTGACTAAAATTCAACCAATCATCATCTATTAATTGGTATTGAGGATTATTCACTGTACCGATATTTTCAAATAAGACTAATCTAGTATCCCACTCTCCAATATTGACAAAATATCCATCAGTACCCACTACGATATCCATTAAACCATCAGCATTATAATCAAAAAAAGCTGGTTTAGCCCCTTGTCCTAAATCAATATTCCAATCATTAATAAAATCTCTTTGTTGCAAGCTAAATATTCCCTCTCCTGAAGTACTTGTATTTTGATAATACCAAGCTACATCTACATTCAGTGATGTTCCTAAATCGTTGGGAGCAGCTATAAAATCTTTTCTACCATCATTATTTAAATCTAAAACAAAAGCTGCGGGAAATATCGGCATATTGACCGAAGTATTATAAGCAGGGAAATTGACTGATTTTTCATCTAACCACGGTTGCGGGTCTAATCCACTCGCATTAGATTTGAGGTAGGTTAAAGTTTGAGTAGTGATATCTCCCACTAATAATTCCAAATCGCCATCATTATCACTATCCCAAGCGGCAGTTGTAGAACCAACGTGTAAATTAGTATTAGGGGCAAAGTTCAAATCGGCACATTGATTGCCATTATTACTCACTTGAATATCTGACGAAGTACCGCTCTCAATGAAAAGCCCCCAACAAGGGTCTTCCCACACAAAATATAAGCTATCTACTCCCCATCCATTTTCTACGGATGTATTTTTATACCATTCCATTTTATTTCCTACTAAGCTAAAAGTCAATACATCTAAATCTCCATCTTGGTCCACATCGACGATTGCAGGTATATCATCCCTGCTCACATATATTTCCAATTCGATAGTCCCACTAGCAGAAGGATAACTCAACAAATCATAATCATTGTGATAATTCCTTACCTTTTCGAATGAATACACACCATTATTATAACTTCCCTCATATAAATCAATTCCTGCTATTCCTATAGAAGTAGAATAACTGAATATATCCATAATTCCATCATTGTTATAATCCCTTAATAATGCCCAATCCGTGATTGTTTTTGGAAATTGGTTAATATATTCTGGAGCAAAGGTATAATCTACTTGATTGGGTGTTCCATTATTAATAAAAGTGAGAATGGCATTGCCTGTTTTATCAAAAATAAACAAATCCATAATACCATCCATATTCAAATCAATCTCTGAAAATTGAGGATTATTGAGTCCTCCCAACAAAGGAGTGTGATAATCTACTCCTAAGTCATTTTTAAAAGGAATATCCAACCTATTCCCTGCTATTTGTGCAAAGGAATGAAAAGTTATTATTGATAATAATATATTAATAATGATAAATCTCATGATTTTTAATTGTCTATAATTCTAAAACGAGTTGAAAGAATAATAAGTATAGTATTTTTAGGATATGCAAGTTACAAATTATATATAAGAGAATGCCTAAATTGATTTATAAACTTTAACATCATCTACATAAATATAAGTAAGTTTCCCTGCATCATCTTTATTATAATTTCATATTTATTTTTTTAAACTTACAATTTTCATTAGGCTTGAAATTACCTATTACTAAAATTTGTTCATTACCCAGTACTTTTCTTTTATCATATTTAACCTTAACAGATGTCCATTTTCGATTTTCGAAATTAAGAGGAAGTTTAAAATTGACAGATTTTTTAACTATAAAATTTTCAAAATCATACGTTAAATCTTCTTCTCTATCTTTTTCTTGTATGATTTGCATCTGTTTTTCATAATCTTCTTTTGATATTAAAGCAATACCTATTGAATCTGGTAGGTATTGACTACATTCTGCTAATTTAATTGAAAAAGAAATTCCATATTCATTGTTTTTAGATAATTTTTCTTTCAAAATATTTCCAATATATTCTTTAAATTTAAATCCATAAATAATATTTCTTGAATATAATATCAGACCTACATAATTAGATTTATTTTCTTTTCCCTTGCCTGCAAAATTACGCTTACTCTTTTCCTTTTTATCTTCACTACAATTTGAAAAAATATCTGGTGAAGAACCATCTAATAAAGGAGACCAATATTTTACCATTTCAAAGTTATAATGTTTAGACGGACATTTCTCTAAATCTTCGAAATTGCAATTTTGAACTAAATTTTCTTTTTCAAATTCATAAATAGTATCAAAATTCATAAAAAACATTAGAAATAAAATAATCATAATTCTCATTAGCTATTAGCTTTAATATTTTTAAACATACTCTAAATGGTGATACATTTACTTCAAATATAAATAATTTTTGTTATTGATTAAAAAAATATTATTTTGCATTAAATTCAAAACAATCACTCCATTCATCAGCTATTGAAATACAATAAAAACAAAATTATGAAACAATCAAGCTTCTATATCTTAGTACTTTGTCTAGTTATTTTTCAATTTAATTTATTAGCACAAGAAGACACTATTACTTCAACTGAAGTTGATACCACTAATAATATTAGTGATTATATTGATGCTTTTGATGAAGATGAGTTAGCCCCTCCAGCTGTCACTGTTGATAATTATCATATCGTAATGAGGAGTAACGATGAAGGAAAGTCTTCCATCGTATTCACAAGTCAAGATGATGCTATTAATGGTAGAGACCATATTCATATCAATGGAGAAAAATACATTTTAGATTTTGCAGAAGGACAAGCAGAAATTCCATTTACAGTAGATGATGATGGCAATGAATATCCTTTTAAAGCCAGTGCTAAAGGTAATTTAGTATTTATTGCTAAAGACAAAAAATATCGTTCATACAGCGATTATAGGTTATATCATATTGCTCAAAAGAAAGATAATAAATACAGAATTGCACATATTCCATTATGGTTATCCATCATTCCTCCATTAATCGCAATTGGATTAGCTTTAATATTTAAAGAAGTAATCGTTTCTCTTTTCTCTGGAGTAGTTGTAGGAGCATTTATCATTGGAGGAATGCGAATTGATTCCTTGTATTGGTTCATTGTAAGTTTATATGAGTCCTTGACTAAATTCATCATGAATGCCGTTACTGACGGGGGACATATGTCTGTCATTTTATTCTCCTTACTCATTGGTGGCATGGTCGCTTTAATTTCAAGAAATGGAGGAATGCAAGGAGTAGTATTGTCTTTATCCAAATATGCTCGTTCTCCTAGAAGTACTCAGTTTATTACTTGGTTATTAGGTGTTGCTATTTTCTTTGATGATTATGCTAATACCTTAATTGTAGGCAATACGATGAGAAGTGTTACGGATAAATTTAAAATATCAAGAGAAAAATTGGCTTATATTGTTGATAGTACGGCTGCTCCTGTTTCAGCAGTAGCATTCATTACTACTTGGATTGGTGCAGAGTTAGGATATATAGAAAGTGGCACAAGCCAATTAGCAGGATTTGAATATGACATGAGTGCTTATTCTATGTTTTTAGCTTCATTAAAATATTCTTTCTATCCTATTCTTACATTGGCATTTATATTAATAATAATATATACAGGAAGAGATTATGGAGCGATGTTCAAGGCAGAAAAAAGAGCGAGAACTACAGGTGAAGTAGGTAGAAAAAGAGGTAAAGAAACGACCGAAGCAGATATGGAAGACTTGAGTCCTGTAAAAGGAGCTCCTTTGAAGTGGTACAATGCTTTCATACCCGTTGCCATTGTCATAGCTATGACGCTGTATGGTTTGATTGATACAGGGATGAGCAACTCTCTTTCTTCACTTCAAGACAATAGTGTGAATATTGGAGATGCTTCTTCTTGGAGAAATATATGGAATCAATTAGATGTATTGACATTATCATCAGAAGAAACAGAAATATACACAGCAGAGAGTACAGATAATTTATCTGAAGGAGCTTTAGCGATTGTAGGAAATAATAATTTATCTGCTGCTAAAAACAGTATTATCCAAGAAATATCACAAGTAAAACTAGGTAGAAAGCTAGGTATATTGATAGGTAATTCTGATTCCTATATTGCATTATTATGGGCATCACTTTCAGGAGTATTAGCGGCCTTATTCCTTACCTTATTTGGTAAAATAATGAGTTTAGAAGATTCTATGAATACTTTAATAAGTGGTTTCAAAACCATGCTCCCTGCTTTAATCATCTTAGCATTGGCTTGGGCATTGGCTAGTATTACAGGGGAGTTATATACTAAAGATTTCTTGACTTCTGCATTATCTGGAAAACTCAGTCCATATTTATTACCTGTTATTACCTTTATTCTTGCTGCTTTAATCGCATTTTCTACGGGTTCTTCTTGGAGTACTATGGCTATTTTGTATCCTATTGCAATACCAGCAACATGGGAATTGAGTATGGCGAGTGGATTAGAATCCGCTATTGCCTTTGAATTATTATTGAATGTAGTAGCCGTTGTATTAGCTGCATCCGTATTGGGAGACCATTGTTCACCAATTTCAGATACGACTATACTGAGTTCCTTGGCATCGGATTGTAATCATATAGACCACGTTCGCACTCAAATGCCTTATGCTTTGACTGTTGGTGCTGCGAGTTTAATTTGTTGTGGTTTGTCTGCCTTTTTAGGAGGAGGTTGGTTGTTGAGTTTTATATTGGTGGTCATATC
>JAHDBK010000210.1:2216-6757 GCA_020630455.1 Saprospiraceae bacterium | reverse complement strand
TGATAACTGAACACTGAAAACACTGAAATCACATTTCCATTTGAACTCCGAAGTAGAATTTAGTACCAATAGGGCTTCCTACCATATTGGCTCCTTCCATATTTTCATTAAAAGGATTGTGAGGAGATAGAATGATATTATTTTCTCTTCTATTGGTGATGTTTTCAAAACCGATAAGGCATTTTAGATTTCTGAAAGGGTCTATGTCTGCATAGATGTATCGGCTTATTGGAAATTCAATTGACAAATCCCATCTTTTTTGAGGTGTAGAATATCCTTTGTAAGTTGGCATTTCACCTAATATGTGAAACTGAGAAGAGATTTCAAAGTAATCTCTAAAATTATATGAAGAAGCCAACATGAAAGTATTTCTTGGATAATACATTCTTTCATTCTCATTGATATTAAACCTTTCAAAACGATGGAAGAATCTAAAAAATAGATTCCTATAAGGAGAAAATCCATAATTCAACTGGAATGATTTTTTTCTAATGGTTCCATCATCCATATTGACTAGAGAATAGCTGAGATTTTCTTCATCATAATTGGCTAATATTAGATTATCATAAAAATGATGATGGTAATAAAACTGCACATAAAAATTACCAATAGTAAAATTATCATAATCTACGTCTATGGTATAATTGGGACTCCATTTTAGGCTCGTTCCATAATACCATGCCGATTCTCTGTTCAATTTTTCATCAATATTCAAGCTTTTATTATTATATAATATATCTCGATATTGATTGAAGGCGAATACATCTTTGATACCATTTCCACCAAAGAGATTGAAAGCTAAATCACGATAAGGTTTATAAGTCCATTCTACAAAAGGAGTAAACGCCCAAGTTTTATCATCAAAATAATTGAATCTCAAATCTCCTTCTAAGTTCATTTTGTAGGTTATTCTATTGAAGTAGCGAAGATAGGCTGAACCTTGTTGATAGGATTGGTCGGGAATTACAATATTGGTCAAAGATTCTTTCATGTCGAGGTTTTTGTAGTGGAGTCCCCACTCCCACTCCGACATAACTTTATAAATCTTTTGTCCGACAAATGCATTTAGTAAACGTTCATCTCCTTGGTACAAGCGAGTACCATAGAAATAATCAAATTGGGTAATACGGGCATCTACATCAAAATAAAACTTGGATTTTTTGTTGTTGGTTTCGTCATCAAAGAAGAAAAAATCGTTTTGAAATGAGATTCCACCGTGACGGATATTTGTGCCTAAGCCATAAAATTCATTGCCTAAATAATGTTGTTCTTTATCAAAATCTATCTGTCCTCCTAATTCATTATTATGAAAATAATAAGCATTAATATTAGAAATATAATTCCTTTTATTGAATGACCAACTATTAATAAATAACAATTTTTCTTTATTATTTATATCTTTGAAAGTGTCATCATTTTTATCTCTATTGCTTTTTAAGTTGTGATAATTAGCAAGGAAAGCTGTTTTAATTTTTCTATTAATTCTAAATTTAGTCGATAAACTCAAATCGGTTTCCCCAATATGACTGCTATAGAAAGTCAATCTGCCACTATTCATTGAGCCACCGCCTATATTCAAGATTAATCTTCCAAAAGCCATGTCTGCATCACTATATCTACCAGATACTAGATTGTGATTCAGGCTATAACTCAATATCCAATGAGAAGGCATATTGTATAAAAGGTCATTTTTGACTAATCCATTATAACTTCGTGGTAGAATGCTCGCCATACTCACATCATGAGTATTGGCATTTAAAAAATAGTTTAGATAAGGGTTTTGGTTGAGTGATTGAGTACTTAGAGAGAGAGGTAAGAGTATGATGAGTAATAATATATAATTTTTCATTTATTGGTAGATTTTCATTTTTATTGATAATAATTAAATGAAACCATATAATAATAAAGAAAACTCTTTATTATTATATGGTTATAAATAAAAACTAAGGTGATACTTGAACCGTTAATCCGCTGTTCCAAACTTTATCCATATCATCATAATAGAGATAAGCGGTACTAGCAGGAGCTTTGTAAGTACCTGGGATATCGGCTTTTAAATCGAGTTTGATTTCTTTTTTCTCTTTAGGTAATAAACCTGTGAAATAAGCGACTAGATAATTGCCGTGAATTTCATAATAATCAAAGACTCCTTTTTCAGTCATTTCTTTCAATTGCCAAGGTTGTAAACTCAAACCTGCAGGAATACCAATCACAGCCATTGGAGTATGTACATTTTTAGAAATTTTGTTTTCCAATGTTGCTTTCAATCGAACTGTTTCGCCAACTTTAGTATTGGTTTTAGCGATTTCCGTTTTCAAATCCACTCTACAATCAGGTGATGTATCTGGAGTTAAAGAAGTCCAAGTCAATTTACCAGAATAAGGAAGTGCTTTAGTGGTTTTATCAAAGGCTACCGTTATTTCATTTCTTCCTTTTTGAATATGTTCTTTTAAATCGACGATTATTCTACCTCTATGACCTTTAGTATATTCTAATTCATATATTTTATTTCCGTTAGCATATACTTGCAATTTACCACCTTCAGAAGTTTTACCTAAGAATTTAGAATAATTCGTAAAAGCTCTCAAGGCTAAGATTGTGGCTTGAGTAGAACCATAACCTCCATAACCTGATCTATTAGAAGCGAGGTATTCCATTACCTTTGCCAAAATAGCTTTATCTACCATATCATCATTATCTTTCATCATGGCATAAGCATATAAAGACATGGCTTCAATTATTCTATTATTAGAATAAGAATTAGTAATCGTTTCATTAACTGTTACAGTATTAATATCTTTTAAAACTTGCTTTTTTATCAAATCTAAGCATTGTCTAGCTCTATCTTTTTCTTTAATATTAAAATTACTAATGGCATTTAATGCTAATAGATAAGCATCATTATTTTTAATAGCATGAGCACTAGAATTAGTAATTTCATTTTCAATATTTGTATAACCTGCTTCAGTTAAAGCATAATTTGCATAAGCATTGCTCACTTCATAAGAAGACATTCCTAAACCATGACCTGCTCTATTAGATTTGTTGACATAGCCTCCCTCTCCATCTCTTTTATCTAATATATAATCTATAGTTCTTTGGATGATTCTTTGGTCTACTTCAGGATATACTTTTTTCATATCATGAAATTGAATCAAGCCATGAGAAGAAAGGTTGAAATTAGCAGGTCCTTTGCCCCACCAATCAAATCCACCTCCACTACATTCAAAACCTTTTAATCTATTATATCCAGCAGCGATAAAATGAGTTGCCTTTTGTTGAATAGCTTTGTCTACTTGTCCTTGTTCCTGCATATAGCTCAATGCCAATACATTGGGATAATTAGAAGAAGAAGTTTGTTCGAAACAGCCATGAGGTTGTCTCAACATAGATTCCATTCCAGATACCAATTCTTCCATGATATTAGGATAAAACTGTATATCTCCTTGAACGCTATTGTCTAAAATATCATTCACTTCAAATACAAAAGACTGTTGTAATGAATTACTAGACATGGAGATAATTCTAGGAAATCCTTTAGCATTAATCTTGAATTCTTCCTTAATCATAGCTTTACCTAGTTCTGTATCAATAGATATAACACAGACAGCGTTGCCTTCATGTTGATTTTCAATCAATGCTTTTAAATAAGTCACTTTAGTAGCCCCTGCTGGTATATTAATTTTATTATTAAAATCTAAAATACGAATACCATAAATTTGACTGACTACAATATCTCCATTCAATATTTGGTCTGTATGATTTTCAACAGTAATAGGAATCATCAAAGTATCTCCATGAGTTGCTTCTTTAGGCATTTTAGCATGAAAGTCCAATGCTTTTTGAGTATAATAGGTATGAGATTCGCTTCTAAAAACTTGCCCTTTATTTCCTATTCCTTCCAAAACCACTCTAAACGTACTGGATTCATCAGAATTGTGGTAAGAGAAAGAAGCTTTACCATTCTTGTCAGTTTTAATCATTGGTGACCAGAAAAGTGTTTTTCTATTATCCCCTGCTCCGCCTAATTTTACTTGTGTAGGAGTATATTTTGGAGAATAAAATTGTAATGCTTGATGGAATTTTTTATCTTTCATTCCTACTACTTTAATTTGAGCACTTGGGATGTGAACCTCTTTAAGGTTATTATTAAAAAAGCCCTTATCAATAGTTGACACTGCATCACCCCAGTTATTGACAATATTACTTTCTAATTCGACTTTTCTACTTCCTTTTGTTTTTACTGAAACTACTCCATTTGCTCCTGAACTACCAAACACAGCTGTTGCTTTTTCATCTTTTAATACAGAAATACTTTCTACATCATCAGCTCTTATTTCTTGAATATTGTCCACTTCTTTTCCATCTACAAGAAATAATGGTTCATTGCTATTCTTTAAACTTCCAGCACCTCTTATTCTTACTTGTTCGAATTCAGAATTATCATCACTTGGTGTAGCTTGAACACCAGCCACCTTTCCAGCTAAAGCTGTTTCTACCTTTTTATTCTTTTTGGTTTTTTTATCTTCAATTGATATATC
>JAHDBK010000210.1:0-2116 GCA_020630455.1 Saprospiraceae bacterium | reverse complement strand
GCCATTATTAACAGAAAGAGAACTAATTACCCCATTAGTATTCAATGTTTTTCTTCTTTTTTTCCTAGAAGTAAAGTCTAAACCTAAGCTTGTGTAAGCATTGATAGAATTATCAAAGTTATAATCACTATAGGTATTATAGGCATAAGTAGGATTAGTTCTAGGGTCAAAAAAGGTAAAATAAGTATTCACTCCCTTGTATTTGGTATCCACATAAAAAGGATAGGTTTCAATATCTTCGAAAATGAATATGCCGTCCTTATTGGTTCTAGCAAATCTTGTTTTATCTCTGCTCCAAACCCTCACACCAGATACTGGGCGATTATCTACTAATAATTGACCAATTACTCTATCTAAATCTTCTGGAGCGTATTTTAATGATTTAGCAATGTCTTGAACATTAGGTACTAGCACGTCCCTCCATTCAAATCTTCTCCAACCATGAGTTAGCATCACATAATCTAGGGCTTGATTGGCTTTTTCTTCATCTTCATCAAAATAAAAATTAGGTTCTTCAATCGTCCCTTTCAAATCAGATGAAACTAAAAGATGAGATAATATATTGTCTTGTTTATCATCAGCAAATGTAAAATTCCTATCATCAACAACAGCTAAAGCAAAATCTCCTTCTATTCCATTCCCTAATTCATCCTTAATAGTAACATCTACTTTGACTTCCTCTCTAGGTAAATATTTTCGTTTATTCGTAAAAATATCAACATCGATTTTTCTATCTTTATTTATGAAAACAAGCCTTTGAGCCTGTGGAGCATAGCTTTCATCAAATATGGTTAAATTCAAGATACCTACTTCCATATCATCCGTTGGCAATTTCAATTTATTATCACCTTCTTCGACATCGATTGCCATTGATTTTTGGAGTTTGCCTCTGATATAAGCTACTAAATAAACGGTTTGTTTTTTAGGAGAATAGATGTTTAATAAAGAACTTTCTTTATTTTCTTCTAAAAACCTCAAACCTATTGCTTTATCTAATATTTTAGGTAAGGAATAAGATTGCTTAGTAGAGAATGGTTTTAATAATTTAACTTTATAAAATTTTCCTTTTACTGGAGTAAATTCTATTGCTCCCATTCCTTGATGGAAAGATTCGAAATCGGCCACTTTTTGTCCATTTTCATCTTCAATAATACCGCTTACATCAGCTGGCTTTCCGAATTCATCTAAGGCTTTGAAAGCCAATTTATTCGTCATACCATAAATCAAATCGCCTCCTTCAGCAAAAAACTGTAAATCAATATCATTCAGAACAATTGGAATAGAACGGCTAATAGATTCCGTTGTTCCTTTATATGGAATTTTAATATTAACTAGACCATCATTGGAGTCCAGTTTTTTAGGAAGATTAAAAGAAATCGTTGCTTTTCCTTTTACATCCGTTTTGATATCAAATGTTTTGATTTGTTCGCCTTTAATAGAAACGACCACTTCACATTCTTCAAAAGAAAGCGGAAAGTCATCAATACTCCTCAAATCCAAATCAGCTTTGACCAAATCTCCTTGACCATAGGCTTCCTTTTCATAGTCTAATTTCATTAATAATCTAGGTAAAACAACCTTTTGAATGGTGATTTCCTTTTCAAAATAATACTTTTCCCCTTGATTTTTCATCCATTGGGTATAAGCACGTAATTTGTAAATTCCACCAGGTAATTCTTCAGGTAAATAAATTTCACCATTGAACATTCCATTTTTTTCGATTAAATTCAAACGATGTATCACACTTCCTTTGGGATTGATCCAATCAACATAAACGACTGGGCTCAGATTTGATTTTTTTAGAGATTCATCTGTAAGAAAAGCCCTTAACCAAACTGTTTCATCAGGATTATATAGTGTTCTATCTGTAGATACATAAATTTTTTCGATAGATTTTATATCATTATAATCTTGATATTGCTCTTGAATAGATTGAATGTTATTTTGAGCAAAGGATAAGCAAGATATATAGAGTAAAAAAATTAGTATAATACTGTTTTTCATATCCTATTGTGATTTTATAATATAATTAAATAATAATAACATATGCTGCATATTGTTTTAGAGTATGTTTAAAAATTTATCACAATGAGAATCAATAGATTGAGGTTTTGGC
>JAHDBK010000209.1 GCA_020630455.1 Saprospiraceae bacterium | reverse complement strand
AATAAATTAATTTTATAAAGAACTTTATTTATTTTTACAGATACTTAAGCATTATTAAAAGCCTATTGCTATCGCTAAACAATTACATAAGATTTTAATTTTTGGGAAAAATAACAAAAAAGTCAATATTTTAGTGAAATATTAATGGATTAATCGTGTTAGTATTAAAACATTCTTTTATTTTACAGCCTAGATTATTTTAAATTATAATATATTATGCCACGAAACATTTTGATTTCATTCTACTTATTATTAGCATTTACTTTTGTAAATTTCAACCTAATTGCTCAACCCGATTCAGACACTAAAAATAAGGGGAAATATCAAAGCCTTTTATGGAAAATAGAAGGGAAAGATTTAGAAAAACCATCCTATTTGTATGGTACTATGCACGTTAGTCACAAAATTGCATATCACCTAAGTGACGAATTTTATCAAGCCTTAAAAGATGTAGACCAAATCGCATTGGAAACCAACCCTGAAGATTGGATGGATAATTTATTAGACAATGGTAATTTTAGTTATTATGGAGGCTTTGGATATGGAACTGATTTATATAGTTCATTTTCGCAAAAAATCCCAGAAGATGAAGAAATTGAGGGCATTCTCAAAATGAATAATGAAATCGTAAATGGTATTTTATATAGAAATAATGAATATCAACAAAATTTTGAAGAAGATACTTACCTTGATATGTTTATTTTTCAAGCAGGAGGTAAACAAAATAAACCAGTTAGAGCATTAGAAGATGTAAAAGAATCTGAAAACCTTGCTAAAAAAGCAGCACAAGCTTCTTACGACCCAGATAGAGAATTGCCTACTTGGTTAAAAAAAGAAATGGAAGAAAAAGGCATGACCGATTTATTAGAAGATGCTTATAGAGATAAAGATTTAGATTTTATCGATTCTCTGAATAGAGCATATTACCCAGAAGATTATAATAAATACATGCTCTATGAAAGAAACTATAATATAGTAGAAGCTTTTGATACTGTTGTTTTAAATGGTACTGTATTCATTGGAATTGGAGCAGCTCACCTTCCTGGAGAAGATGGTGTAATTGAAATATTACGTAGACGAGGCTACACCGTTACTCCTTATGGAGATGAACTCACTGACAAAGGAAAAAATATTAAAGAAAATTTTGAAAATACTTTTGCAGATAGAGTTCATCAAAAATATTCTTCTGCTGATAATTTTATTGATATTAGTCTTCCTGAAAAGTTGTATGAATTCAAAATAAGGGGTATTAATCTTGGCTTAAATATGGATATTACTAATGGTGGTTATTTTATGATATTTAGAGTTAGTACTTATGATCACATTACGGATGAGCCATACACTCTTGAAAAAATAGAAGGAATGTTATATGAAAACATTCCTGGAAAAATCTTAAAACAAGAGAATATTGAATTCCAAGGATACCCCGCTTTACATATAGAAAATCAATTAAAAAATGGAGAACATCAAAGGTATCTTATTGTAGAAACGCCAATCGAACTCATTGTTTTCAAATTGGGTGGTAAAAAAGATTATGCACTTAAATATGGTGATAAATATTTCAAAGATATCAAACTCAACAAAAGAACTAATGGCACTTCAAAAACTCAACCATTTTATGGGCATTTTGCAATAGACATCCCTGGCAATCCAATAATTCATGGAAACAATAAATATTCTTCTGGTGGTACTTTAAGTATAGAATCCATAGATGAATCTGATAATAGTTTTTACTTTGCTTCTTCATTAATCTATCACGATTATGAATATTTTGAAGACGATGATTTTGAAGTAGAGCATATTCATAAAAAGTGGTACGAAGACATGGATACTACCGCCGATTATACCCAAGTAAAAATGGAACCTTATGCAAGAGCATTCTCTTCAGGAGTTCTACCAAAAACACAAAAAAAGGTATACTTGAATTCTATTAAAAAAGGAACGAAATATATCTTATTAGGCACTATTAATGCCGATAGTTTAAAAGCCAAAAAATATTTTGATTCATTTGAATTCACTCCATATATTCACGAAGATGAAAAATTTGAATTAAGGACGGACACGTCCCTTCATTATACCGTGATGAGTCCTGTAAAAGCTCCTGATGTAAGCGGTAATAGAGGTTATTACGACTATTATAGTGCTCCAGCAGAAGAAGACACTATTGCTTCAAAATTTTTAACTAATGTATTCGAAACACCTTATCAAGAAAGAATCATTGTAAATTATCACAAGTATCATAATTATACACAATTGGAACACCTCGATTCTATTTGGAAAGATGTCACAAGATATTGGGATGATGAAGACAGTGACTTTAAAATTTTAGACCTAAAAAAAGGAAAAGACAAACAAGGAAATCCTAATTTATCCTTCAAAATCGTCTCTAAAGAAAAGAATTGTTCTAGAATGTTTCATCATTATTATGTGATGAAACATGGTGTAATGTACAATATTGAATACGATTCCGATAAGGATATGAAAGAGCATCAATTTTATGATACTTTTATGGAAACATTCACACTAAAAGACACTCTAATTGGTAGCAATCCTTTGCATGATAAAACAGCATTGTTTTTTGAAAATATTAATAGTAAAGATAGTCTTACTAGAATCAAAGCTTTAGAATCGTATAATACCGTAAAATTTACAGAAGATAATACGCTTGATTTAATGGATGTCATTAAAAACTTTAAATTTGATGAAAAAGAATTGGATATTAAAGTGGGACTTCTAGAAATCTTAGGACAATTAGAAGACAATAGAGTAAGTCCATTCTTAAAAGACATGTATAACAATTCTGAATTTAATAGTGCTATCCAATTGGAAGTTATTTACGCTCTTGCTAAAAATGCCAATAGCGATAACATGAAAACTATTCTAAGTTTTTTAAATAACGATATTCCTCTTGGTAATGAATATAGTATTAGCAATAGTTTTTCTCCTTTAAGAGATAGTTCTGCATTACAATATAGCAAAGAATTATTTCCAGACCTTTTATCTTATTCATCTATCCCTGAATATAAATCATGGATATATCGCCTTTCTGTCTTATTAAAAGAAGAAGGACACCTAAAGAGTAAAGTCTTCAAAAAATACAAAAAACAAATTGTCAATGAGATGAAAATCGAGTTTAAAAGAGAAAAAACTCGTGAAATAGAAGAAAAAAGTAATAATAATCGTGGTTATGGATATAATTCAAGAGGTTCTTTCTTGTACAATTATATCTCTATGCTTTCTCCTTTTTATAATAAAGATAGCGAAGTAAAAGAGCTTTTCGATAAAATCATGTCTCTCGATGATGTAGGTATTAATACATACTTACAAGCACAATTAGCAAAAATTGGTCAAAATGTTGATAAAAATTGGATAGCTGAAACCGCAAAAGACCCTAAAAAAAGATTGGATGTATATAGTATTTTTAAAAGATATGACCAACTCTCCAAATTCCCTAAAGAATATTTAAATCAAAAAGACATTACGGAAGCGTACCTTTATAGCGATAGGAATTATCCTAAAGCTGATTCTGTAGAATTTGTAAAAGAGCTCAACATTACAGAAGGTGAAGATGAATTCGTTATTTACTTCTTTAGAGTCATGAAAAAAGAATACAACTATTATAGCGATGAAGAAAAAGAAGGAGATTGGAAAATGCAATGTATCGCTTATAAGTTAGATGATGAAGAACCTATCAAAACTTATGATTATTATCATACAGCTACTTCTGAAGTTATTGATTTAGAAAATGAGGATGAGGAAGAATTAGAAGAATTTGAAAAAACATCAATAGAAAAAATAAAATATTCTAAACGTAAAAGAGTGCGTTTTTCTAGTGGTGGTTATGACTATTATGATTATTATTAGAATTTAAATATGCTCTAATTACAAAAAAATTAATTAATTTTAGACCTACTTTGTCGAGATAAAGTAGGTCTATTTTTTTAATCATCTATAATTCCAATTATTTATGAGATATATCTATACCTTTAAATTTCAAATCATTACAATTTTTATAATTGCTATTTTATTTATTAATAATAAAATATTTAGCCAATCAACCATACAAGTGGGAACGACCCAATTAGAAGCAGATACTATTGCAGAAGGAATAGATGTTCCTTGGGAAATTCTATTTCACGATGGTTATGTTTGGTTTACGGAAAGGCGAGGTACTGTCAATAGGGTGAATGTAGAAACCAAAACAAAAACTGAAATACTAGACATTACGAGTACTGTTTTCCAAGAAGCAGAATCTGGATTACTGGGTATGGCTTTACATCCTGATTTCAACAATACTCCAGAAGTCTTTTTAGTCTACACTTACGGCTCTTTTTCCAATATTAAAGAACGATTGGTAAAATATACCTTTGATGGTACAAGCCTTAGTAATGAAGTTATTTTATTGGATAATATAATAGGAAATACTACACATGACGGCTCTAGATTGCTATTCTTGCCTGACAACACCTTATTAATGACAACTGGAGATGCTCAATCTACTAACTTGCCTCAAAACACAAGCAGCCTTAGTGGAAAAGTATTGAGAATAAATACGGATGGAAGTATTCCTAGCGACAATCCTATCATGAATAGCTATGTCTATTCTTATGGTCATCGAAATGCTCAGGGGATGGCTTTTTCTCCTAGTGGAAAAATTTTCATTTCTGAACATGGTCCTAGTACCGATGATGAATTTCAAGAACTCGTAGAAGGAGCTAATTACGGTTGGCCAAATGTAGAAGGATTTTGCGACCAGTCTTTTGAAGAGAATTTTTGTAATGAAAATACCATACAAGAACCACTCATTGCTTGGACTCCCACTATTGCTCCTTCAGATTTAATTTATTATTCTAATGCTGATTTCCCAGAATGGAATAATAAATTTATAATGACTGTTTTAAAAAACAAGCAAGTTATCGCTATAGAATTAGATGCTACTGAAGAAAATGTTTTGAGTCAAACTCAATACCTCAATAATCAATTTGGCAGATTAAGAGACATCTGTATCGGAAGTGAAAATGAAATTTATATTGCAACAAATGGTTCTTCGTGGAGCAATATCGACCCTTTTACTCATAATATCATTCGATTAAAAGTAAAAATGGCTTCCCCTGTTCAAAATATAGCAAGTTTGGATGAGGTTTCACTTGAAATTTTTCCTAATCCTATTCAAAATGAAGCACAAATTTCTTGTAATACAACATTTGATAAAATAATGATTTATGATAATTTAGGTAGGTTAGTTTATGATTATCAATTTGAAAACACCATGCAGAAAAACATCGAATTAGATACCCTTTCTTCTGGTATTTATTTTTGTAATATTCAGTTAGATAATCAATTTATTGCCACTCAAAAAATCATTATCGAATAGACATTATTAATGCAAATTAATAAAGAGATTTCTTTATTATTTTATTCAATATTAATTATTTTATTTTAATAATAAAATTATATTCTCACATTTATGAAAAATATACTCTATATAATTATAATGCTTTTATTTGTACAATGTGGAAATAATGCTGTCAAAGAAAACACATCCAATACTACAAATAATGAAACACAAGAATCTGTAAAAGGTCTAACGGCTATTTATGATGATTATAAAAAACTAATGCCGCGATTTGAGACTAAAAGTGATTCTATCTATATTATTAATTTTTGGGCAACTTGGTGTGCTCCTTGTGTTAAAGAATTGCCTTATTTTGAAAAAATTGCTGCCGAGTACAAAGATAAAAATGTCAAATTATTATTAGTTAGTTTGGATTTTAAAAAACAAATAGATACTCGTTTAAAGCCATTTATTACAGAAAAGGATTTGCAATCTGAAGTAGTCGCACTAATAGACCCTAATTCTAATGCTTGGATAGATGCCATATCTAAAGAGTGGTCAGGTGCTATTCCTGCAACTATTATTTTTAATAAAAATAAAAGAAAATTCTTTGAAGGATCATTTAATTATGAACAATTAGAAAAAGAATTGAAAGCCTTTTTATGATGAATTAAAATTTAAACATGCTCTAAACATGCTCTTAACAAATGTACTATGAATCCAATAATTAAAACCCAACATTTACTTAGTGATTTTATATCATTAATATTTCCTCGCTTGTGTCAACTGTGTAATACACAAATACCCAATCAGGAAGACTTAATTTGTATTACTTGTGATAAAAAAATACCCAAAGCCAATCAAATTAATGACTTGGATAATAATTTTATACAACGATTTTATGGAAGGGTAAATATTGTGTATGGAGCCGCATATTATTTATTTGGAATAGATGGAAAAACTAAAAAACTCATGCACCAACTCAAATACAAAAATCGCCCTCAAATTGGTATAAAAACAGGAAATCGCTTTGCGAAACAACTATTAAAAAGTCCACATTTTCCAAGGGATATTCACTATATCATACCCGTTCCGCTTCATCCTATCAAATTACATCGAAGAGGGTATAATCAAAGTGATGTAATCGCTAAAGGCTTGTCAGAGGTATTGAAAATTCCTATCAAAAAAAACATAATTACTAGAAAAAAATTCACGGATAGTCAAACCGCTAAAAGTCGTAGTTCAAGAATGGAAAATGTAGAAACAGCTTTTGAAACTATAGACACAAGCACACTTCAAAACAAACATATTCTAATAGTTGATGATGTTTTGACTACAGGAGCTACTCTTGAAGCATGTGCCAATACTTTATTAAAAACTTACCCCAATTTAAAAATAAGTATGTTGACTTTAGCTATGGCAGAATCCTAGAATGTCAGTAATACT
>JAHDBK010000208.1 GCA_020630455.1 Saprospiraceae bacterium | reverse complement strand
AAGCCAAGTGTTACAATCAATGTAGGTATCAAAAGGATAATACCTATTTTAAAATAATCAACATTGGGCAATAGTTGTGCAATCAAAAAGAGGGCTACTACTACAGCCAAAATAACGGGTACGATATATAATGTTTGGAAACGTTTCAATGGAAAAGAACGGTTTTAAGTTTGAAATTTATAACCAATACCATAAACCGTTTTTAAATGCTCTCCACAATTATTTTCCACCAGTTTCTTTCTAAGATTCTTTACATGAGCGTAGATAAAGTCATAGGAAACAGCATCTTCCATGTAGTCCCCCCAAAGGTGTTCGGCTATGCTATCTTTGGTCACTACTCTGTTTTTATTACGTGCTAGAAAGACGAGAATATTGTATTCTTTTTTGGTTAGTTTCAAAACTTTGCCGTCAGCGATTACTTGGCGTTCATCTAAGTTGATAATTAAATCTCCAAATTTCAATTCACTACTCATCTGATTGGTCTTGCGTCTCAAAACGGCTTTGATTCTTGCATTCAATTCTGACAAATTAAAAGGCTTGGTCAGATAGTCATCAGCTCCAATATCTAGTCCATTGATACGGTCATCAAGCGTATTTCGAGCAGAGGTAATCAGGATAGCCGTTTGGCTACTGTCTTCCCGTAGTTTTTGGACTAATTTCAGACCATCACCACCTGGCAAATTCAAATCAACAATGGCACAATCATATTCATAATTATTAATCTTTTTGTAGCCATCCATAAATGAGGTAGCGACTTCACAGATATATCCCTCTCGCTTCATGTATCGAAGTATGAGATCCAATAATTCTTGTTCATCTTCTACTATCAGGATTTTCATTATCCAAAATGATTTACTTTAATTTTGAATGACAAAGTAAAAAATGCTATTGTATTTTCAAAATCTAAGAGTTTATCTAAAAATTCATGATTGAGCGAAAGTGAGGAAATTTTATTTTGAATGAGGCAAAAAACACAGACGATGCCGCAGCATCGACGAGGCTTTTTAACGAAATTCAGAAGAAAATTTGCCACTTGTAGCCGATTGATGGATATTTAGATAAACTCTAAATACTTTTTACGCCATACCTCGGGGACATAGTAAAAACACTTGAAAACACTATCTCCCTGAGATACACGAAACAAAGCTTGTTCATAACACCCATGATTCTAGCCTTACCATGATATTATGGTTTTGTTTGGTCAATCTTAGCCGCTATACTTTTGGTAGTTGTAGGTACTGCCAGTAGTCTTCTTTTATCTATTAGATGACCTGTGATTACACAGATGCCATAGTTTTTATTTTTGATTCTTATAAGGGCATTTTCTAAGTCATGTATATGTTTTCTTTGCCTCCTTATCATCGTTTGTAACAACTCTAAGTTTATATTATTAGATGTATCATCTTGCCAATCGCCCTCTGTTTTGATGGCTTCAGTGGTGTCTTCCAATTGCTCCAATAAATGATTCAAATCTTTAGTCGCCTTAGCTAATTTACTATCAATTTTTTCTTTAAAAAAAGCTAAATCTTTATATAAATAGCGATTAATTCGCTTTGGTTCCATAAGTATATTTGTTGTATTAGTGGTTAAATAATTCGGATGTAATTTCAGACTCAATTCTGAAGAAAAATTGAAGTTTTATTCAAAAGCCTATTTCAAAAAAAATGCTAGATGATAGAATACCATCTAGCAAAGGCGAGAAATTCTAAGGTAATTACTTGTTGGCTTGAAGCAAAAGCCTTATAATTTTATTCTTCAAAGATTGCTTTCTATCTAATTGTAATAGATTTTTACAAGTAAGCACCTCCTTTTTAAAGTAACGATGATTACGTTTAATTCTAAAAGAAAAAGAAGAACTAAAAGGCTGTTTATTAGCAAGGAAAAAAGAGCTACTATTAACTGACTTTTCAGGATTTATAATATTAGCCCCTTTTATATTCTCCATTTTTACCTGATCAGAAACAGTTATAATATTAGCCTTTTTTAGTTCTTCTGAAATCTTACATTGCTTACGATTATGAGATTTTTGGATGCTATTTATGATTGGCATAGTGATCGATATAAGGTCGATGGTCAAAATCAATAATTTCATCTATATCAAATTCTCCATAAGTGGTATTACGAGGTATACTTTGTGCTTTGATACGTCGCCATTTTAGCCATCGCCATATAACTATTAGTTTTTTCATCTTTGTTTTAAAATTATGAGATTAATAATAGACTTGTTCGGACAGCAGCTTAATGGGCTGCAACTTTCAAATTTTATTTTGTACTTCGTTAAAATTTTTAGCAATAGCTACGGCTATGTCGAAAAATTTTGTCTCGTTCAAAACTAAATTTGGCGGTGTTTCGCTCCATCAGCTACGGTCGAACAAGTCTAATAATGTTGTGATGTAAAATTAGCCCCCAATTATGAAGAAAATCTGTAGAAAAGAGTACTACTTAAAATATTCAGAATTTCTTCAGATTTCATTTATAGATTTATAACTGAATCATTCTTGAATTTCCATGAAAGGCAAACATAAATCTAAAAAGAAAACACCCTCCAACTTTAAGGCACTTAGAGAAGAAGATCCTTCACTCCGAACGAAAAAGAGAAAATCTAAAGAAAAATACCGCAAAGCTAGTAGATGGCTGGAGGACGATTGGGAGATGGATTATCTCCGTGATGAAGCGTACAATAGGTATGAAGAGGAAGAATAATCTATTCCTCCTCAGCAGCAGCCTCTAATTCATTACGTTTATCTAGCATTTCTTGCATCATATCATCTACTTCGTCCTCAGAAGTAGCATCAGCTATATCAGTTGGTAGATTTGCTTTAACTGTTGTCATTTTGAGCATCAGCATATATTCTTCTGTCTCAAATGGCAATGCCGTAATCAATTCATTTTTGTGGTTTTTAAAAGTAACCAAATCCTTTTTGAATCCATTGGGATAGTGTAGTTCAATCAATTGACGCAATACAGCATCTACCTTATTGAAGTCTCTGATTAATTTAGGTTTACTCATTTTATGATTTGTCATATAGGGTTTAGAATACTTATTTGACCATCAATATATTTCCACAATTCTGAATAAATTCTGAAGATTAGAAAAGGCTTGAATTATATTTTCAAAAAAGATTATTCATCCTTCAGAAATATAGATTTTCTTCAAAATTTCTTCAGAATTAATCCAGAATATTGTGTCCTTAAAATTTAATGTATAATTATACTTAGCAATGAAAAACACCTACTTTGATTTGATTAATCAGACCTATTATTTTCCTCAAGAAGGCTTTGATTTACAGGATAATAGTCTATACTTTAATGGCGTGTCTATAAAATATTTGATAGAGGAATATGGCACACCTTTTAGGTTAACTTACCTGCCCAAGATAGGAGATCAAATCAAAAAAGCTAATAACTGGTTTAATAAAGCGATGAGAGCTAATAGTTACAAGGGCAAGTATTATTATTGCTATTGTACGAAGTGTTGTCATTTTCAACACGTCATTAGCACCGCTTTAAAACATGGCGTTCATTTAGAGACCTCCTCTAGTTTTGATATTGATTTGATTTTGAAACTCTACGAGCAGGGGAAAATTGATACTTCCAAGGTTCTCATCCATAACGGTTATAAGACTCAAGATTATCTAGATAAAATTTTACACTTAAATAAATTAGGCTTTTATAATTCGATTGCTATTTTGGATAGCATGAAAGAGTTGGATCGCTATCCAAAACTTAAAAACCCTATCAAAATTGGTATTCGATTGGCTACTGATTTGCAGCCTCAATCTGATTATTATACTTCTCGCTTGGGTATTCGTCCTACAGAAATTATTGATTTTTATAAAAATAAGATTGCCAAAGCTAAACATGTTCAACTCAAGATGCTCCACTTTTTTGTAGATTCTGGTATCAAAGATAATCTATACTATTGGGGGGAATTTCAGAAGGCACTAAAACTTTTTGTTGACTTGAAAAAAGAATGTCCAACATTGAGGGCACTCAATTTAGGCGGTGGATTTCCGATTCGCAATAATCTTGGTTTTGAGTATGATTACAAATACATTATCAATGAAATTGTCAAAAATATAAAAGACACTTGTGTCAATGAAGGCATAGAAGAACCTGATATTTTTACGGAATTTGGAAAATATACTGTCGGCGAAAGTGGAGCGGTTATTTTCTCTGTATTAGAACACAAAAAGCAAAATGATACAGAGCATTGGTATATTATCAATAATAGTTTGATGAATACCATTCCTGATGCTTGGAGTATTTTAGAAAAATTCATCATGCTTCCTATCAATCATTGGGATAAAGAATATCAAAGAGTCAATATTGGCGGGATTAGCTGCGACCATAGTGATTATTACAATTCTGAAGAACTTAATCAGCAAATCCTGCTCCCTAAGATAGATAGAAAAAATAAAGAACCGCTCTATATTGGGTTCTTTCATACAGGGGCTTATCAAGATGCCATTAGTGGTTATGGAGGTATTAAGCATTGTCTCATCCCCTCTCCAAAACATATAATTATTGACCGAGACAATACAGGCAACTTTATTACTACGGTTTATAGAGATGAGCAAAAGCCTGAAGATATGTTGCAAATTTTAGGATACTAAATCTATTTTGTATGACAGATTCACCCTACAAATCAATTAGTTCTTTTTTAGAAACACATTACCGTCATTTTAATGCAGCGGCACTTATGGATGCAGCTAAAGCTTATAATGAGCAAATAGCCAATGGGCACAAAATGATGATAACAATGGCAGGTGCTATGAGTACAGCGGAGTTGGGTTTATCATTGGCTGAAATGATTCGGCAAGATAAAGTCCATATCATCACTTGTACAGGAGCAAATTTGGAGGAAGATATTTTCAATCTGGTAGCACATAATCATTATAAGCGTGTGCCTCACTATAGAGATTTGAGTCCAGAAGATGAAGAAGAACTTTTAGCCCAACATTATAATCGAGTAACAGATACTTGTATTCCCGAAGAAGAAGCCATGCGACGTATTGAGAAACAACTTGTCTCCGTTTGGCAAAAAGCAAGTGATGAGGGAAAGCGTTATTTTCCATACGAATATCTTTATCAGCTTATTAGAACGGGAGCATTGAATAAATATTTTCAAATTGACCCTAAAGACTCGTGGATAGTAGCTGCTTGTGAAAAGAATATTCCTATCATTGTCCCAGGTTGGGAAGATTCTACAACTGCCAATATGTTTGCGGCAAGATGCTTAACCAATGAATTTGCCCCGCATATAGTAAAAAATGGTATAGAGTATATGATGTTTTTAGCAGAGTGGTATCAACAATCGGCTGGAAATAAAGGGGTCGGTTTTTTTCAAATTGGAGGAGGTATCGCAGGTGATTTCCCAATCTGTACAGTCCCCATGCTACGTCAAGATTTAGAGTTAAAGCAAATCCCATTTTGGTCTTACTTCTGCCAAATTAGTGATTCTACTACAAGTTATGGCTCCTACTCTGGTGCCGTACCCAATGAAAAAATCACATGGGAAAAATTAGATAAAAACACTCCTCGTTTTGTAATAGAATCGGATGCTACCATTGTGGCTCCTTTGATTTTTGCTTATGTACTAGGATGGTAAAGATGTTGACTTCTAAAAGCTAATTTTACAACATTATCCAATACAATTTTATTAAAGACATAAAAGAAGGCTATCTACGTTTAGATAGCCTTCATGATTTAAAATGAAAAATCGATTCTGTTTGTTAGAAAACACCTACTTAAAAGAGTAGGTGTTTTTAAAAAAGCGTATGTTAAGTCAATATTTCTAAAACAATCTATTTTTTAGCTTTTTTTCCTTTCTTTTGCTTTTTGTCTTTTTTATTTTTTTTGCGTTTTTGCTTTCTCTTTTTTTCTTCTGTTCCTTGTTCAAAAGGAAAGTCATCATTGTATTCCTTTTCTTCTTCCTCAAAGTCAAATTCCTCTTGTTTGACTTTTTTTCCTTTACTTTTTTTTGCTTTGACTTTTTCTGTTTTTTCTTTCGTCTTAGCATCCATGTCTGATTGTGCCATAGTATCTGTGTACATAAATGTCAGGCACAACATTAGAAATAGTCCCAAAAAACGATTTAATTTTTTCATGATTTATGAATTGGTTTGATTAAAAAAATTAAGAAATGAAAATTATATTTTTGTTAATTCAACGTAATGCAAATAATTCAAATTTATATTTCGACATCCCGCCCTCATGTTTGCCGTAGCAAAGTAATCTAGTTAATGGAATAGCCTTTTCTGGTAATGTGTGATTTTGGACTTGAAGAGGAATACTATTTTAATATCAAGAGTGGCTTATTGATTTTTTCGATTTGAATATTTCTAAGTGTTGGTTTAATAAAATTTCGCCAATGTTTAGCATTGCCATAACTTATCACAAGTAGGTTTTCATCTTTTTGATTTAATTTTTCTGTTATCACCATTGAAGATTTTCCTTTTGGGGTAGAAATATTGATGTAATCTGATTTTATTTCATGATCATATTCTTCAATTATGGATTGGGTATTGGAGGAACCATTTTCATTAATCGAATCAATATCCAATAGCGTCAGCTTAGCGTTAAACAAATAACTCCAATCCAATAAGTAATCAATTATATCGTTATCGGTAGTTTCAAGATTTTGCGTCGGAAAATATACTATCTCATTGAGGTTGACATAGTCAATCTTTGAAGGAATAAGCAATAAAGAACAATCCAAGGTCTCTACTAAAGCAAAGGTGATTTCGTCAAAAATTTCCTTTGTTAAGCTATCGTAATTACAGC
>JAHDBK010000207.1 GCA_020630455.1 Saprospiraceae bacterium | reverse complement strand
GATAAACTCAAAAATATTTATTTCGCCAAAATCTTAATCTATTGATTCTCATTGTTATCATGCTCTTAAATTACTAATTGATTACATATATCAATTTTTGAACTTTTTTTAACCTTTAAAAATTAATGAAATGGCTAAACATTTTAATCAGTGGCACTTAAAAAATACGGGTAACTATTGGGACTATGATATGGTTCTAAATGGACAACTTAAATTCAGTCTTAACAACAAATCGCTCATTAAAGGCAATGATGCGGGTGTAAAAGATGCGTGGGACTTATTAGAACAAAATGGTAAAGAAAAAATGGGTTCTTCTCAAATTACAATTGCTGTAATTGATGATGCTTTTGATGTCAATCACCCCTCATTAAAAGGAGATGGAACTAAAATTGTAGGAACTAGAGACTTTTTCGATTCTACCTATGATAATGTAGTGACTACAAGCAATGTTAGTCCAAGACATCAAGGAGAAAAACACGGAACGGCCTGTGCAGGACTCGCTGCAGGTGCTATACAATCTCAAATCTTAGGTTCTTGTCCAAATGCAAGATTGGTTTTGATTAGATATGAGCATAAAGATGGTTATGGAGACAAAGGCAAAATTGTTAACGCCATGTTTAAATATGCTATAGAAGAATGTAAAGCAGATATATTGAGTTGTTCTTGGGCAGGTTCAAAAACGGTTAATTTTTTACCAGTTGAAGTTCAAAAAACGGTTCATCATTATGTAACAGAATATGAATCTGTACGAAGGGATGGTATAAAAAGAAAAGGAGTAGTTTTTTGTTTTTCAGCAGGAAATGATGGTAGGAATTTTGAAAATCCATTTAATCCAAGAGCTGTTATGGATTTTACCACTCATCCTGATGTATTGATAGTGGGTTCTTCTAATAGTAGGGGAGAGCGTTCTTTTTATTCTAATTATGGTAGTAATGTATTCATCAATGCTCCTTCAGATGGTTTTGGTGGAACAAAGGAAGCCTATATGGCTAATAAATTGAGAGGAGGAATGATGCTTACTGCTACGAATTCAAATGATGTAAGTGGCTTTACGGGAGAAGATGGTTTTAAGTATAGAAATGATTTTTCTGGTACTTCTGCTGCTTGCCCTGTTGTTGCTGGTGTATGTGGTTTGATTTTGACCGCTAATCCTAATCTTTCTGCTTTGCAGGTCATGGAAATTATCAAAAGAACTGCTGTAAAAAATCAAATTGAAGCAGACAAATATCCATTTGATGCCAATGGTCATTCTAAGTTTTTGGGATATGGTTTGATTAATGCACATGCCGCTGTGAAAATGGCGATGAGTGGACAATCAATCCCCGAATATCAAGCGAATTATAGTGGTTTGACAATGGTTGAACCAGCAAAACAGGTGCCTGAGATCTTATCAAGAAATGCTTCTGGTATTGGTTTGATTCGTAGGACAGCGACTTCTTTTACAACTGGTCCGAATGATTTTGCACAAAATACGGGTGATTTACACGAATATAATATCAGCATTAATCATCCTCATCATTCATTAAAAATTATACTTAAAAATGGAGTAGGTGATATGAAATATTATATTTGTAGAATGAATGAATTAATCAATGACCCTAGAAAACCTATTGCTAATGGTCAAGCAATATTTGATTCTCAAAATGTAAATAGGGGAAGGGTGAAATTAATTGTTGAGAAAAAATCTTCATTCGCTAAATACGAAATTGATGTCGTTGTAGGTGATGTAGTTTAAAATGAGGTTTTTATTATTATTAATTAATTGCGAATAATAAAGAAATTTCTTTATTATTCGCAATTAAAAATATCTAAACATGAGAATAGAAGGTTATATTGAACATCCTGTTATGAAAATTACCATTTTTAAAATGGATAATAAATATTCAGTAAAATTTGAAACAGAATTGTATGAACAAACATTCAAAGCGAGAACAGGGAATGTTATTGAGGGTCTTGAAGATGTGAAAAAGTGGATAAATCCAGCCTTTCAACAAAAAGTACTTGACCGATTTAATCAAATGCATTTACAAAATATGGAAGCATTGTCTCATTTACAATTAGAGGAAGATGAAGCATTTGATGATATTATTTAATCATCTCTACTTTGAACATCTATAGTTTTATTTTCTTTATTTTTAGTATCTCTATTTCTTAAGATATTTTTTTTAATATTAATAGGAGGATTATCTTGTTCTTTGGTTTCATCTAATTTTGTTTCTTGTGTTTTATCTTGACTAGCTTTACTATTTGTTTTCATTTCATCAATAGGTAAATCATCAGAAGGTATTGAGTTTGTATTTTTATTCATTTTACCTGTATATATAAAATGATAGGGAGTATTCAAATCAGCAGGGGACAAAGGACGTTGTTTTTGATTCCACCTAAAACCTGATAATTGCAATGCCGAATGATTGGCTTTTTTCATAGGATACATTACAGACTGAGGTTCTTTATAAAATCTGATAAACTTTAAATCTCCTTCTTCAAATTCCATTTTCATTTGAGAACATTTGGTATGATTAACACCTATATACGCCTCTTGGTCATCTAATGCATAGTAAACAGACTCAGAATTAACATCAATGAAAACATTTTCAGGAGAAGATTCCTTGAATTTCATTGTAATATATTTTCCTTTTACTTGATTAAAAAATAATTCATCAGGAGTATCAATTATAAAAGAATTTTGGATTAAAAATACGGAGTCAATCTTTTCATTTTTCATTGTAAAATGAATAGTATCAGCAGAAAACTGAGTGGAATCTGACCAAATAAAAGGATTGTAATAAAAACTAAAAATAGAATCACTACTGATATAAGACATGGAGTCGCAGACTACCTGAAAGTCAGATTTATACATTCTAACATCTTTGAAAGCAAGTAATTCATCAATTTCGGTAGTGTCTGTTTCCATTTTTTTGGAAATCAATTGGTCTGCAGATAAGAAAAGAGTATCTCCATCCATTATAGTTGTCATTAGTGGTCTTCCAATAGCATTTACATAATCTGTTTTTTTATTAAAAAAAATAGAATCTCCTAGGATAGTTGTTTGATTGACAGTGTCTTGCCAAAAGACATCTCCAGCAGCAAAACCATCACCAGTATCGTCATTGAATTCAACATAATTGCCTTTCAAAATTTGAGTAGTATCTGCAATGATTACATTTCCTTCTAGAATTGTATTGCCTGTTGTTCCGTCTTTTTTAGAATAATCTGCCTCTATGTATTGGTCTTCGCTTTTTGCAATCATTTTACCTTCAGTAGTATAAGAATCGGTCTTTCCATCATAAATGATATGGTCAGAAGTCACCTCTGTGTCTTCATCTTTCACATAGGCGTTTCCTTTCAAATCTGTAATGTCATTTACTTCATCATATCGAATCCTGTCGGCTTTAGCAAAACGGGTATCTTCTGTGTATTGGGCATTGCCTTCAAGAATGATGACTTTTATTTCACCATCATAAATCATTTTTTCAGCAGTGGCTACTTTATCATCTTTCACATATTGTGGATTTTTATCAAATTCAGCAAACTTATTCTCAAAATCATAATAACCACTTTCGCAATATATTTTAGCAGAATCTTGTACGATTAAGGTGGGTCCTAGAAATTCAGAAAATTGGGTTTGAGTATTATAATTTAATGAATCTGTTTTAAGCATAAATGTATCTGAAACGATTAAAACACTATCTTTAAAAAATGCTTCATGGGTATCTGTATTGTAAACGCCTATTTGGGAAGTGAGCTGAGAAGTGCCATTATCTATTAGACCTCCATTAAAATAAGTACCAATTTTAGTATCTAAATTATAATCTAATCTTTCTGTAAATAATTTTTGAATACTATCTTTTAAAACGACATTACCAATTAAATAGGCATCTTTAGTGTCACCAAAATACCTCAATGAATCAGAGAAAATTTGTACGGAATCTCCTTGGATTATGGTGACTTCACCCCAAGCCAAAATGGCATTTTGAGAAATATATTGATAGGCAGAATCACAAAAGAATAAGGTATTTCCTTGTTTCATTTGTATGTTTCCTTTAAGAAAACGAATTTCTTGACCATCTTCTTTAAAATTCTCTAACTCATCAGAACGATTGAGTTCTACCATTTCAGTAGTATCTTGCGTAACTTGATTATTGTTATTTAAAGAATTATTTTGAATAGGCTTGTTTCTTGGGTTTTGTCTAAGGTTTTTAACGGGTCTTTCAGGTCTAACTAATTGATTGTTGGGAATAGAATCTCTCTTGTTATTTAATTTGTTTTTAAGATTCCCCTTTGGGAAATTCAAAGGTCTGCTTTGAGCATTTACTTGATAAGAGTAAAGCAAAGAAATGATTATTATTAAAAATATTGATATTTGTAATTTGTTTTTTATGATTTATGATTTTAATTAAAAATTGAAAGCTGATAGACTTTATCGGCTTTCAATTTTTATATTATTAATAAACGTCATAAAAATAAAAATGATAAGATATTAACTTTACTTAACGTTTTTTTCTTTTTTTCTTTTCAGTACTTCTCTTAGAAACCGTTTTTTGAACCTTAGGTTTGGAAGGAAGGTCTTCATCTTCGATTAAATCAGTTTCTTCAATTCCATTTTTTCTAAAGAAAAAGAAAAGGCTAGCAAAAAATCCTAATAAAATAACTACAGATCCAAAAAGAGATAATTTTTCACCTGTATAAAATGAATGAGGTTCAAAACGCATTTCTAGTTTTTGGTTTTGACCCGCAGGTAATGCCAAGCCTCTAAGTGTGTAATTGACTTTAATGAAATCGTCATATTTTTTTCCATTGAGATAAACATTCCACCCTTTTGACGGAGGATAATAAATTTCGGAGAAAACAGCAAATTGTTGAGAATTGCTTGAATATTCATAATCAATATGATTAGGATGATATGCAGTTAAACGAATAGTTGCTGTAGAGTCAATTCCAATATTGCCTTGTTGATAAGCAGGGAAATTAGACCAATTAGACTTGAACTTCTCTTGTATTATGGCCTCTTGTTTTGGTCGGATAGAAGCTAATCCGTCCAATTCTTGATTGGCATTAGCTACCCATCTTATTCTAGGAACAAACCAAGCATTTCCACATGCCTCGGGTAAAGGGAAAGGAGTTTCATTATTATTAATGAGGTATTTTACATTGTGCATCCCTAATAAATTCCTATAAGTTGGATTACTAGTATTGCTAATCCCATTTCTATAATTAGATGGGTCTCCAAAGTATTTGTTTTTAAATTCTTCAAATACCATCAATTTGGCAGCGTGGTAACCACCAAGACTCCTGTGATGTTTAGATGCTTTCGCATCTGCAAATGCATTCCCCGCAGTTAAATCAAAAACCCTATAGTGTGGGCTTGGGTCTGTAAGAATTTTATCATCAACTGGTTTTTTAGCAATTTCATTAGATACTTCAACTTTATCTTGAAAGCTATCGCTATTGACGATTCTTTTAGAAGCTGTCCACATATCACCAATACAAATTAAGGCAATTATAATTCCAGCATAAAGGTTTTTTAGCTTGTGATTTAAGGCTGCAAAAATGACACCTCCACTTACTATTAAGAATAATAAAGAACGTATAAAATCGCTTTTTAGTAAGGATGCTCTAGAATCTTGTACGAGACTTAAGGTTTGTCCCATATTTTTATCTTTGTCTGGAAATGAATAATCTGCCATTCCAAAAAATAATAACATTAAGACAACTAGCCCACCAATAGAATAATAGAATACTTTTTTTCTTTTTTCAATATCAATATTTTTATCAAATAATTTTTGGAGTCCCATAAATGCTAAACCGACAAACCCTAAATGAGCTAGTCCCATTGCCATAGACATAGCCCTGAATTTGTTGAACATAGGGACGGTATTATAAAAGAATTCATTCAAAAAGAAGTTTTCTCCAAAAGAAATAGAAAGCATGAAGAGTCCTGTGATTCCCATAAGCCATTTTTCTGCTCCTTGAGCTAGAATCCATCCTATAATAAAGAGTAACCAAACGATGATGCCAAAGTAAATTGAAACACCAGGTGTGAAGTTATTACCCCAATATACAATACCTGCAATTCGCATTTCTGCTTGTTTTTGTGCTTGTTCTAATGGCATTTTGTATTGCTGTTGAAAACTTTGAACATACTGATTATAAGCCATTTTATAAAGTTCAGTATTCTTTACTGTGTTATGCTGATTTCCTCCTCCATAGTAATTTGGAATCATTGAAGGAATAATAGCTTCCATTTTGCCTAAACTATAAGCCATACCATAGCTAGCATCTAAACCATTCTTACCTTTTTTTTCTGCTAATTCTGATTTTCCTCTTTGTGTTTCATCAGTCATTTCATAAGTAGTCCAAATAACTGAGGCTCTAGAACAAAATCCTAATAGAGTAGCTATTACTAAAATCCCTAGACCTTTTAATAATGAAGTATAATTTTTATCAAGTATTGCATATATTCCTTGAATTAAACAGTAAATTCCGACAAGAATACCAGTGTAATAGGTGATTTGTAAGTGATTAGCATATAATTGAAGTGCAAATGCCAATGCAAAAATAGCTCCACCTAGCAACCATGACTTTTCTCTAAAAATTAAGATAACTCCAGCCAAAATAGCAGGTAAATATGCTAGTGCCATCATTTTGGTACTATGCCCTGCTTGTAATAAATCCATATTGTAGGTGCTGAGTCCATAGGTGACAGCACCAGCTATGGCCAATTTCCAATCTATTTTTAATACTAATAATAATAAATAACAACAGAGCATTGCCACAAAGGCAGTAGAGTGGGG
>JAHDBK010000206.1 GCA_020630455.1 Saprospiraceae bacterium | reverse complement strand
AATAATAAATAATTTTCTTTATCTTTTGTTGTTTAATAATCAAATCTTTAGAATTTATTATTAATTATAATTTTTAATAATTTTTTTTTTTTACTAATATTTTTTTAGGTATTTTTCCTGAATCTGAAAGCCCAATATCAGACACCCTTTCTAATACTTCTGATTGCTTGCTATTGTACATGAGTTCTGCTTTTGCAGCCATATATTGTGCTCTCATATCAGAAATGTCATCTTTTAATACATTGATTTCACGCATTGTATTTTCAGCATAATGAATATTAGCGATATATATAGTTCCTAAAAAACCTAGAAATAGTAGATAAGGGAGATTCTTTAAAATCTCGTTTGCCATTGGTGTTCCCAATAATGCAAAATCTAAAAAACCATTTCTTTTTCTTGCCATTAATTTTTATTTTAACTGATAACTGATAACTGATTCACTGTTTTATTGCTATTCTTAATTTAGCACTTCTTGCTCTTGGATTAATGTTGATTTCTTCATGACTTGCTTCTATTGCTTTTTTGGTTATTATTTTAAAAGGTCGATGAATATTACCATAAAAATCCTTTTCTTGTTTTCCTTCAAAATTACCTGTTTTTAGAAAGTTTTTCACGAGTCTGTCTTCTAAAGAGTGATATGAAATAATGACCAATCTTCCCCCTGGTTTTAAAACTTCTAAAGAATTCTTTAAAAAATCTTTTAAAGCACCCATCTCATCATTCACTTCTATTCTAATTGCTTGAAATAATTGTGCTAAGTATTTGTTTCTTTTGCCTTTTATAATAGGCTCTATAACAGAAATTAAATCTTGGCTACTGTTTATATTTCTATAAGTACGCTCACTAACTATTTTGTTGGCGAGTGTTTTAGAATTTCTTATCTCTCCATATTGACTGAATATTTGAACCAGTTGATCTTCTTTGTAATTTTGGATAACATCTTTAGCACTTAAAGCTCCTTCTTTATTCATTCTCATATCCAGCTCTGCTTCAAACCTAAAAGAAAAACCTCTTGTTGCTTCATCCAATTGATAAGAAGATACTCCAAGGTCTGCTAATATTCCATCTACTTCTCGAATACCATGTAATTTCAAAAAACGCTTGAGATATCTGAAATTGGCAGCGATAAATGTAAAGTTATCTGCTGTAACGATGTTTCTTTGGGCATCTTCGTCTTGGTCAAAAGCGTATAAATGGCCTCTTCCTTCCAATTTTTCCAAAATGGCTTTTGAATGACCTCCGCCACCAAATGTAACATCGACGAAAATGTCACCTTGATGAATGCCGAGAGCATCAATGCTCTCGGTTTTCATTACAGGTTCATGATAGTTCATGATAATTGCTGGTTTAATCTCAAATATCTAATTCTATGTTCCCGATAACATCTTGTGCAAATGATGAAAAGTCTTCTGGCTCTTCTTCTATAAGAGATGCGTACTTTTCTTTTGCCCATAATTCTATTCTGTCTTTATAGGCGAATAAAATCATTTCTTTGCTAATCTCGGCATAGTCTGTTAATCCTTTTGGCAGAAGTAAGCGGTCAGACCCGTCTAAAGATAATTCTGTTGCCCCTCTATAAAAATATCTTACGAATTGTCTTTGCTTGGTATTGAATAAACTCAACTTGTCGATCTGTTCGGTAATCCCTTCCCAAACTGTTTTGGGATACAAAGTGAGATGTTTTTCAAAACCTCGATTTACAACAAAATGATGAGTGCTCACCTCCTCTAACTGTTTCATCAGTTGAGAAGGCATTTTGAAACGCATTTTTGCGTCCAACTTAACCTCATATTCTCCTGTTAATCGTTGCATAATTCTGCTCGTTGCTCTAATCAAGTGCAATATATACCCTTTTTTCTAATAATTCCCACTTTCTCCCACTTTTTTGTATATTTTTATCAAAAATATTACACAAATAAAATAAAATGTTTTAATATTGTATATATTATTATTGTTAATAATTTAAAACACAAAATGTTTTAATATTTTATATGTAAAACACCCATTTTTTCCCACTTTTTCATTTTAGATTTTAAACAACTTTTAAGTGAGTATCTAATTTAATAATTGTGTAAGAAGAATTGAGAAGATTTGTTGTTGTATAGAGGTAATAATTTGAGAACCATTTTGAGTACTAAAAATAAGGGGCGGTAGATTAGATTTCAATTCATTATTTATAATATCTCCTTGATTATTTATGATGGATATTGAATGATTGTCCTTGTCCCAAATCAATAAAAATCGCTTATTTTGGAATTGTAAAGGAATCATTTTATCTATTTTAAAATCAAACTTGTTGGACCATGCTTTTTTTATTTTATTATTATCATAATAATAAACTACAATATGATTTTGATTATAAATAATATAATCTAATTGTTCATCTTCAATAATATCTAATAATGCAAGTTGAGGGTTTTCAATATTATTAGCTAATTGTAAATGAAAAGATTGACCTTGTTGATTAATGATTTTCAGTTTATTATTTCCATCAAATAAAGCCAATCTGTTTTTTAAAGGATTGATATATATTTTTTTGTTCCAAAAGTCTTCTAATTGAATTGGAGGAAATCTTAGTTCTGCTTTTCTATTAAGACTTACTAATTGATTGTTTTTATTAATATAAATAAAATCAAACTGGGTTTCGGATTCTAGGAAGGTCAAGGGTTTTTCTATCATTCCTACATTGATTAGCGGATTCCAATTAATAAGTGGTTGATTAGATTTACTCAAATCGTATGCATAATAGTTATTGTTTGTACAAGCAATAAATGCGAATATTTCATTACTATTTTTAAAATGAACAATATTTACTTCATTTGTAGCTTTAGATGGAAGTTGGATAGGACTATTGACAATTGATTGTCCTTTACTATCAAAAATATAAATTTTATCTCCTTTTGAAAACAGATATCTATCTGTTTTGGTTTTGATATCAGTATAATGGTGTAAATTAGAAGGAATAACCTCACTCAATTTGAAGGAATTGACCAAAATCCCTTTTTCATTAATAAAATATATTTGATTAAAAATATCTTGTGCTATTAGTATTTTTTCATTTTTATAAATAGAGTTATGGATTCCAGAATCATTTAATCTAGCTTTTAAGGATGTATTCCAATTGTAGCTGTCTTGATTAGGTTTATAAGGATAATTATTTCGATATAATTCAATATTGTTATGATGAATATAGCATGTGTATAATTTATTGTTTTTGATTTGAAGGAAAAGAGAACCATTCCATTCAGCTTTAGTGTTTTTAATAATGAATTCATTATTGATAAAGGTTTCTTTTATTATAAATTTTTCAAGTAAAAATAACAAATTTTCTTTATTATTAGATAGTATAGTATAATTGTCAATTGTAGTTATATAAGGGTTTTTAAAATTAATATTTAGAGCTGATTCTTCATCTATTGAATGTATGATTTTAAATACATGGAAAATGTCGTGTTTAAAAAAATCTACTATTTCAAATTCATTTTTAAGAGTATTAATGACTTTGTCTGAATTATTATTTTTAAGAATAAGAATAGGAGATGAGGTATTGGGTAAATAGACATTTGCATAGCTTTGTATTTCTTTTAATAATAGATGAGGAGATGATGTAAAATCGAAGTGATGAAACGACACTTTTTCACAACTTGCAGGAATAAATTCAAAAAAATCTTTCCAGTTTGTATTACTTAATACTTTTGGGTGATTTAGGTCTATTTTTCCTTTAAAAATTAAAGAATCTTGATGATAAAAATTACCTTGAATAATATTGTTTGGCAAGTCAATCGGGAAAGGTGGTGTTTTATAATACCAGTTGTTAAAATCTAAATTAAAAGGGGAATGTAGTGATTTGATTTGATTTTTATATGTGAAAATAACCTCTTCTAAAAGATATACAGATTGACTAATGAACTGATGACGATTAATATTAATAAAATAAAAATTATCATGTATATATATATTATGAGATAGAATGGTTTTAAAAATTGAATTACTTGTCAGTATGTTTTTATTATCTATGACAATAAAGCTATTTTTTCTTATATCTGTTATATAAATAACTTCCTTATTTTCTTTAGGAATAATTTTTGTATATTCATTAATAATATCACTATCTAATCTATTGATTTCTCCCCAGAATAAGCTTTGAGAACTTTGGGGAATACAGCTTAACCATTGAGATTGTTTATCTGTTTTACAATTTAAAAAAGATAGGCATATTGTATAAAATAAAAATATATATCTATTCATAATTCACCAAAATTATAAATATGTTTGTTTTATAAAGACATTTTTTTATTTTTTATTGAAAATAATGAAAATTGAAGCAGCGAAAATACAATAAATATCGTCTAATAATAGAATCATTCAAAAAAGCGTCATGTATTTAGTAAAAACACCTCAATTTATTAGCAAGTTATTCCCTAATTTTATTTGGAATATACCACGTAAGGAATCGGTTATTTACCTTACATTTGATGATGGTCCTATACCTGAAGTAACTCCTTGGGTTTTAGAGACTTTGGAACAATATCAGGCCAAGGCAACCTTCTTTTGTGTAGGGGATAATGTGAAAAAATACCCATCGCTTTTTCAAGAAGTTAAGGATAAAGGTCATGTAGTAGGAAACCATACTTTTCATCATTTGAATGGTTGGCAAACAGATAATGTTACTTATTTAAGAAATGTAAGAAAAGGGGCGCATGCCGTTCGTTCTGAATTGTTTAGACCTCCTTATGGGAAGTTAAAGCCTAGCCAAGCCCAATTTTTGAATAGACATTATCGAATAGTAATGTGGGACGTTTTGAGTGGTGATTTCGACCAAAGCATTACTCAAGAACAATGTTTACAAAATGTTATTAAAAATACTCAAAAAGGTTCTATTGTAGTCTTTCACGATAGCCTAAAAGCAGAAAAAAACCTTAAATATGTCCTTCCTAAAGTCCTAAAGCATTTCAAAGAAAAAGGATATAGGTTTGAAGTCTTAGAAGATAATGCCAAAATGTATAAAAAGAGAAAAACAGCTTAGACTATGTGAGTGCTGAGTACAAAGTATTGAGTATATATTAGTTCTTCATTTAATAAAGTGGTGAAAATTTTATTTTCACTAAGTAAATAATAAAGAATTTTCTTTATTATTTGCTTGTTGAAAAAGTCTAGTGTCTATAGTCTATTATCTAATAGTCTAAAAAATTATTTCTTACTATCTATATAATTTTGAGCATTTTCCATGGCATTGTCAATTAAAACTTCCATTTCTTCCAATTTTTTTACTTCTTTTTTGTAATATTTAATTCTATCTTCTATTGGAGTTGCTTCAGATTGCCAATTGAATTGATCCATCCAATCAAACATGGTTTCGTCCGCTTTTTCTAGTGCTGTTATAAGAGGTAATATTTCCAAACTATCACCCACTTCTCTAAGTTCTTTAGTTAATTTATGCATTTTAGTAATGTGAGGCATGGTTTCCACATCGTGAAGCCTATGAATTTCGCTATCTAAAAATGCTTCTTCTTTTTCTAGTTTGTTTCCACAACTCATCACAATTATTGATAGGAATAAAATTATTAAGATATTCTTCATTTTTTTATTAAAAGTTTTGTAAAATAAGGTGATATTTGTTTATAATAACATCTAATGAATGCAAAAATACATAACTTTGTTTTCTATTAAAATGAAAAAGATATTATTTATATTAATTCTAATTATTGGATTAGCTTCTTGCGAAAATGATATGGAAGATATTCGCTTTTGGGATCCATTTCAAGACATTCCTACGGAAATAGCTAAGAATGTTGAGATGTTGTATAGTGACTCTATGCAAGTCCGTATCATTGTCAAAGCTCCTTTGTTGGAAAGATATGGTGGTGCCGAAGCAGTAGAGTATTTTAATGAGGGTTTAATAGTAGATTTTTTAAATGATGATTTAGAAATAAGTAGTAGACTTACTGCCAATTATGCTGAAAAAAGAACCATTAACATTATAGATGAATTAGGAAGAACTATCAGAGAGCCAGTAATCATTATAAAAAGGAATGTAGTCTTTGCTAACGGAGCTCAAGACACATTAAAAACTGAAGAGCTTATTTGGTTTGAAAATCAAGGTAAATTGGCATCGGATAAATTCGTAACGATTATAAGACAAAACGAGTTGATTTGGGGTAATGGTTTCGATACAGATAGAGATTTTGAACGTTGGAGAATTCGATCAGTAGTTGGACGTTTCAATGCGGATAATCTCAATAGTGGTTTGAAGGATTAGAATGTCAAGCTATAATATAAAGGGAACTAAATTCATCTTATTTAAGTTTTTGTAATAAAAAAGATAAATAATGGCTAAAGCTAATCAAGATAATATAAAAGTTATTGCTACTAATAAGAAAGCAAAATTTGAATATCACTTCAATGCTGAATTTGAAGCAGGAATCCAATTACAAGGAACAGAGATTAAGTCTATTAGGGTGGGGAAGGCTAATTTAACCGATGCTTTTTGTTATTTCTCTAATGGAGAACTTTATGTGAAAAGTCTTTTTATTGGTGAATATTCTCATGGGACTTATAATAATCACGAAACCAAGAGGCTTAGAAAGTTATTACTAAAAAAGAATGAACTTAAAAAACTTGAAAGAAAATCTAAAGAAAAAGGTTTTACAATTATTCCCTATCAACTATATATTAATGAAAGAGGATTTGCCAAATTACTCATCGCTTTAGCCGTTGGTAAAAAATCTTATGATAAAAGAGAAAGCCTCAAAGAAAGAGATTCTAAAAGAAATATTGATAGAATAAAAAAAATGTACTA
>JAHDBK010000205.1 GCA_020630455.1 Saprospiraceae bacterium | reverse complement strand
AATTAATTCTTAGTGAGCATATAAAGAATGTCTTTATTGAAAGGAACTTGAAGAAGATTTAGTGGTTCGGAATTATGAAACAACTAAATAGAGAGAAAAGGGGAAAAGGATAATATTATCAAGTAGAGAGAAAAACTCAAACGATACACTTTTCGCTTTTAAAAAACAAAAAAGTCTGTAAATCAATGACTTACAGACTTTATCAGTAGCGGAGGCAGCTACTTAACCACCCTAAACACATACTTTACAATATTCAAAAACACTTGATTAACAACACTTTATAGTTACAAATATACGATTTATTTCTTTTGGTTGGATGTTACTTCTTGTTACTTTGTTACCTATTTGTTACTTTTGTAAAACAACATAAGAACAAAAGTAAATACAATGAGTGTCAAATTAAGAACTAAAACGCTCTCTGATGGAAGGAAAAGCTACTATTTAGACATCTATCATGGAGGAAGTAGAAAATACGAATTTCTTAAAATTCATACAGGTAAAAAAGATACACCTGATGACAGAAAAGAAAAAAAGCAACTTGCCGAAAGCATAAGGGCAAAACGAGAATTGGAAATACAAAATGATGAGTTTGGATTTATACCCAAGCACAAAAAAAATATTGACTTTCTCCAATACTATGCCCACTACTTAAAAAACTATAAAGGCAAAGACCACCGATTAGTTAGATACTCTTTAGAGAAATTTAAAATCTTTTTAGGTAAAGATAAACTCCCTGCCAAAAATGTAACGCCACAACTTTGTGAGAAATTTGCTGAGTTTCTTAAAAATCCTGATAATGGACTGAATGGAGAAACACCGTACAACTATTGGACTAAATACAAAAAGGTTTTAAAAGACGCTGTTAAGGAAGGAATTATCAGAAAAAATCCATGTGAAGGAATTATAGTAAGACGTATTACTGGACAGCTAAAAAAGGAAATCCTAACCAAAGATGAATTACAGGCTTTAGCAAATACAAGATGTGGCAATGATGAAATAAAACGGGCTTTCTTATTTGCTTGCTTTACAGGACTAGGAATTGCAGAAATTAGAAACCTTATTTGGTCAAGGGTTCAAAACAATAAATTAAAAATCAATAGAGAAAAAACAAACGAGCAAATTATTAATGACCTCCACCCCGTTGCTATCAAATTGTTAGGCGAAGCCAAAAAGCCTAATGAAAAAATATTTCCTGTTTTACCTTCTGATGTTGCTATAAGTAAATCCATAAAGCGATGGGTTAAAAATGCAGGGATTGAAAAGAATATCTCTTTTTACTGTGGTCGTCACACTTTCGCAACCCAATTATTACTCAATGGAGCAAATTTAAAAACGGTAGCTGATTGTTTAGGGCATTCTTCCACTAAACACACTATCAAATATTTAAACTATGTAGATGAATTAAAATCTGATGCAATCAGTAATTTACCAAATATAGAATTTTGAGAGAACTAAAATAAGGAGGGATTATTAACCCTACTTGGTGCGGTCGGGAAACTACAACCAAGCAGGGTATTGTTAAATTAATAACTTTACAAAAATGCAAAATTTTATTGAACTTCCTACGTCTAATACATTTGAAGAAAAATCTAAAGAATTTTACCAAAGTAAATTAGCCCAACGACTAAAAAAGAAATTTGAGCCAAAACCATTTGAAGAAAATTATAAAGCCGTCTTCTATATCGCTTTAGTAACCTCTTATTGTTGCAATGGCTTTTCTATTTTGACCGCTTCCACATTTACATTTTCTTATCTCTATTCCATCTTTGCAAAATTACCCTACCCTATTTGGTGGGCTGTCTTGTTTTCAGGAATTGTACTAATATTGATAGAAGCACTCCAAAGAATAATTACTCCAAAGCTGTTTAAAAATAGTTTACAATATGGATTCAAATTATCATCATTGATAACGGTGGCAATTATATTGAGTTTATCAGGTCTATCTATATTCTTTAGTTATAATGGTGGTTTTGATGTGGTGGAGAAATTAACACAACCGCCCACATATACTAAACCCAATTTGCGAGATATTGAACAAATAAGAACGGAATACAAAAGTCTTATAGCTGATGCTGATAAGGATGCTAAAGATTATAGAGATAAAAAACTTTACTTGGGGAGGCTTTCAGATAAACACGTTAAAGTATATCATCAATTACTAGAAAAGAAGGCAAGCCTACAAACCAAGATGATAGATAAAATCAATTTGGCAGAAAATCAAAATACCAAAACCTTATCTGATGCAAAGACAGAACACAAAGAAGCCTTAGCAAGCTATCAGAATAGCGTAACTATTAAAGGTGGAGGTTTGGCATCATTTACCATTATAGCACAACTACTATTTTTTATATCAATATTTTTCATGGAGTTTTTCGATTATAAAACCGCTTCCCAATATGCGATTATTACAAGCCCAAAGAATGAATCTAAAGCATCACTTTTAGAGATAGAATACAAACCTATTTCAGCCAATGGAAATACTACAAAACAGGCTGATATTAGAAACCAAATAGGCTTTAAATCAGGAAGTGATAAACCCGCTAAAAGTCAGTTAGAACAAAAAGAAACAGATAAAACAAAAACAGTTTTGGTACAAGACAAACACACCATCGAACACAATGGTAAAAGATATACGCTAAACGATGTCAATAATTTTATAAACATCTATTCTAAACGAGTGGAGGAAGCCAAAAAAAATGATAAATTTGATTTGGCTGCAAATAGGACTAAGACTTTGGAGTATTGGAAAAGCCGAAAAACAGAATTGCAAAAAGCATAAAATAATAAATGGCAATAACCAAAAAGGACTTTTACATATTTAGAGGCAATAAACTAGAATTATTCCTAAAATTTAATGGTATTACTGATGATGTAATTCCTCAATTAATAGCTTTCGATAAAAAAGTAAATAACTTAATTTTTAAGTACTTACCATCAAAAAAGTTTGATTTGCTAAAAGAAGAAATAACACATCTTTTGCAAAATAGTAATTTTGAAAGCTATGAAATTGCTTTACTATTTCAAGGTAAAACAAGATATTTAATTTATTTTTTGACAGTTAATTATGAAGGAAATAAAAACATTATCAGAAGAAAATTATCAGCAATTTTACATACTCCAACTAAAACCCATATAGATAATATAAAACCCGAAAAAGAACCATCAGGTCTATATCAAATCAGTAATAAAATAGGGCAATTTTATTTTTATTATCCTGATACAGAAACCGATGAAAAAAAATATTTAGAACTTACTATTCCTAGAAACCGTCAATTTGTAGGCTATCAATTACCAAACGAAAATTGGTATAATTTCAAAGGAGAATTAACCAAAGAGGCAGAAATAAAAGATTATGATTCCTATTTTATTGAACTTCTAAAGTCATTAGATTACAATTATCATATTCCCGATGCAATAGATTTTCATTTTGAAAAAACAAATGATAAAGAACGTTTTTGGAAGCATATCAAGTACCATATCCAAAAATCTAGTAAACTTAATGAACCCCAAAAAGAACAAATTGATATTTGGTTAGAAAAAAATAAAAGCCAAAAAACCTTTTTTACGGATGTACAAAAACTTATGGAATCAGAAAAAGAAAAGTATCAGATACAAGCCAACGTATTTTTTAAACTCCAAACCTTTGAAGAAAAATTAGCTTTTTGGAATAAAGAAAACTTGCCTTATAATCTACAAATATCTAATGTATATAAAGAAGGAAACTTTTCAATTAGTGCTTTTGCAAAAGAACCAAATGAACTTGAATTATATAATGAGTTTGCAATTAGACAAATAAAAGAAATATACAAAGAAGAAGAAAAATTTTTAGGTTTTAAAGTCATATCTTTTGAAGGACTCAAAAACCTTTTCTATGCTAAATATTTTACTGTTCCACTTCCTGATAAATATGTCGAAAATGAAATCGAGCGTATAAAAAATAAATTCAAAGAACACCCTACACACAATAGACACTTTACAGAAGAATATAACTCATTAATAAATGGTGAAAAATGGGATTTAGCAAAACGATTACCATATCCCTATTTCTTTTGGAATATATTCCTTAGACCTTATGCAGCTTATCTAATATTTTTAGAAGTGGGCAAGTTTGAAGAACCTGCAACAAACTATAACCCTAAACAACTTTTTGAAAAACAAGTAAATCAACTAACAGCTTTTTGGATAAAATTTAGATTAGAGAGTAGGCTTAGTACCGCACCTGAAAAAGCCCTTTTGATAGCTGATGAAATAAAACAAACTGAAAATATTCTTTCAGGAAAAACAAAAAATTGGCAATTAAACCTAAATGAGACTAGAACTGTAAATAGTTTAGAATGGTATGTAGAAAGTGAAAATTTTGGAATATGTCATTACTACAAAAAAATAATCATCAAAAATAATCCTTCCTATGAGTTTGTTACGCCTCAATGGGAGGAAGAAAAGCAAAGAGGGCATAATGCAGTCTTAGCAGTAGCATTATACCGATATAAAAGACACTTAGAAGATGTTGCTAATGATATTCCCAAATATCTTGAAAATGCTAAAATTTCCAAGCCTTCTTTTGATTGGGCAAAATTAACCCAAGACCTTATTGACGAAAAATATATTGAAGAAAATACGCCCTCTGATGCTTTGCAAACCTTCTTTATAAATCAAACACCCAAACAAAAAATAAAATGGATAGATAAAAGTAGTAGAAGCCGTTCTGCTAATAAATATACGCTCTTTACGTTGATAAGTGAAATTGATAATTCTTTAATAGATGAACTTGAAAGAAGCCTCTTTTATAAACACATAATCAATAGTTTTACAGATAAAAATAATACAGTTTTTTTAAGTAAAAACCTTTCTTCTAGTTTATCCGATTGGCACAAAAGAAATGATAACTCTAATAGAGAAAAAGAACTTATTTCCATTATTCAAAACCTTTCTAACTAATTTATAAGCCTCTATAGCCTGACAATAAAGCCTGATTAGCCTGACAATCCAATAAGGCTATTGCTATAATATTTCCCTTCCTCTACTTTTGATTTCAGATATATCACATGATAGGTTTATTTGCCTATCAGAACTCATTTAGTGAGTTGCGCAACTCCATTTTTTCAAATCATAAAAAATTGAATAATGGAGCAATTATTATCAGAAATCGAAACGCTAAAAACTCTTTTCAAATCACAAGTCAATAAAAAGGTTTTGACTTTAGAAGAAGTGGCAGCTTATACAGGATTATCTAAAAGCTACCTCTACAAATTGACATCAACAAGGGGAATACCTTGCTATAAACCACGTGCAAAAATGGTTTATTTTGATAGGGATGAAATAGACCAATGGTTACTCCAAAACAGGATTAAGACCAAAGCAGAAATTGAGGCAGAAGCCGCTACTTATGTAACCCTAAACAAAAAATAAGGAATGGGCAAAGACACTAAAAAAGCCCATTCTAAAGGAGGAAGTATCTATACATTAGCACAAAGCGGGACAAAAATATCTGATACTTCCCCTTCTTTTTATGAAAAGTTGGTCTATGGAATGGGTACGGATGGCAATAATACCAAAGCCTTAGAAGGTCGAGCAAAATGTAAATTGATAACTCAAAAGACCATGCTACAACTTATTGATGTGGCTAAAGAAAAAGGGGCAAAAGATAGAATCAAAAGCTATTGGAACGCCTACTATTGCCAATGCAATATAACAAGCAGTAACGGGCGCATTTATGGCAAGTATTGTAAAACCCGCTTTTGTACGCTTTGCCTTAGAATACGCAAAGCCACAATTATCAATGTTTATTTGCCAATAATCGAACAATGGGAGAACCCTTATTTTGTTACGTTGACAGTAGAAGCGGTCAAAGAAAATCAATTAAAAAAATGGGTAGATGGTTTTGGTATTGTCTTTAGAAAAATCACAGGCAAATACAAAAAGAGGGCGCAAAGAGGCAAGGGAAAAAACTAATGGGTATCAAATCTTTGGAATGTAATTTTAACCCGAAAGCCCAAACCTACAATCCACATTTGCACTTGATTGTACCTGATAAGGAAACCGCAATTATTTTTATAGTAGAATGGCAACGATACATGAAAGGTAAAAAGACAGGCAAAAAATATACAGGTGCTTGGGGGCAACATTACCGACCTATTAAAAAAGATAGGGTAAAAGACTTGATAGAAACTATCAAGTATGGAAGTAAGATTTTTACAGAACCCGATGTAAAGAACAAAAGCAAGTCCAAAAACAAAATACCGCCTACTATCTATGCCAATGCTTTAGACAATATTTTTGCAGCGATGAAGGGCAAACGCTTATTTGATAGGTTTGGTTTTGACCTTCCTAAGCAACCAAAGAAGTCTAAAGCAAACGCTCAATTTTTGACTAACTATAAAGAATGGGCTTATGATATAACGGTCAATGATTGGATGAATCCACAAACAGGGGAACTACTAACGGGCTATGTTCCACCCGCCCAATTGAGTTATCTACTTAATACCATTGATACGGATTTGGAATAGATTTTAATTGATGTTTGGTTAAAACAAAAAAAAGTGTCATATTCATTTTTTCTTAAATTCAACCCAACGTTAAGCAAAAATAGACATGGCACTTTTCCAAACATCAGTACTAAACAAATACCTCAAAACCCTATCCGAAGAAAAGGTCAATCAAGCCTATCAACAATTTAAAGCGACCTTTCAAACCGAAGAACGAATAAAAGTTATTCGTTCCATGAAAGAAGAAGAATATCAAGCGGGCTTTTTAGATGATTTGTTTGTAAAAGTCTTAGTACACTGTGTAAAAAGTTTATTTTAATATTATCTTAGTGTTCAAAAGAGA
>JAHDBK010000204.1 GCA_020630455.1 Saprospiraceae bacterium | reverse complement strand
TGTAAAAAAGGGAAACAATATATAGAACGAATTTTATCTAGTAACCAAACCTTATTAGCGTACCACAATTATGATTAATTTACAGTATATTTCACAAGGAAATACGCCTGAACTCCACTTGAAAAACATCAGAGAAGCCTTAAAAGCAGGTTGTAAATGGATTCAATTGAGAATCAAAGATGCCAAATATGATGAATATTTGGAAATAGCCAAAATAACGGCTGAAATGTGTAGACAAAAGCACGCTACATTCATTGTTAATGATAACGTAAGTATAGCTTTGCAATCTAATGCTCATGGACTACACGTGGGCATGTCAGATATGCCACCCCTTGAAGCAAGAAGAATCTTAGGCAAAGATGCCATCATCGGTGGAACAGCCAATACTTTTAAAGATATTCAATATATGGCTTCTCAAAAAGTAGATTATATAGGGCTAGGACCTTATCAGTTTACAGATACAAAAAGTAATTTAAGTCCTGTATTAGGAGTAAATGGCTACCAACGAATTCTAGAACAAATGAAGTGCAGAGATATTAAAATTCCAGTTTATGCCATTGGAGGAATTAAAGAACAAGACATTCCTTCTTTGATTAAAGCAGGAATTAAAGGAATTGCTGCCTCCTCTTTAATTACACATTCCAATGAAAAAACAGCTCTTTTTCAAAGAATTGACAATTACTTTAAAACTATAGAGAGACAGGTTTCTTATTAAAGAGAATTTTTATTATACATTAGTATAAAATATATGCAAAATAACATATACAAATAATAAAGAAAATTCTTTATTATTTGTATATAAATCGAATGTGTAATTATTTAGGTCTGATTCAAAATTTTGAAAATAGTATAACTGCTCTGCAGTTAATATGATCTTTTAGATTTAAAGCTATAAATATTGTTACTGCTCCGCAGTTTAATATACAAAATGTAGAGCAATTATACATTAGTACTAAACAAGTTCTCTAATAGAATATTTAATATCTAAATCCTATTGTCTTTATACTTAATAATACTGCTATTTCGTATCTTTACATCAAATTGATAATAATGAGCAATAAAAAAGATACACTACAAATAGCCGATAAAGAGTTTCACTCTAGATTATTTACTGGAACAGGGAAATTTAGTTCTAATGATTTGATGAAAAAAGCTATTATTGCTTCAGAATCAGAGTTAGTAACAGTAGCATTGAAAAGAGTGGACATGCACGATAAAGATGATGATATTCTTCAACATCTAAATCACCCATCTATTAATTTATTGCCCAATACTTCTGGAGTGAGAACGGCAAAAGAAGCCATTTTTGCTGCTCAATTAGCTAGAGAAGCCCTACAAACCAATTGGTTAAAATTAGAAATTCATCCAGACCCCAAATACTTAATGCCTGACCCTGTAGAAACGCTTAAAGCGGCAGAGGAATTAGTCAAAATGGGATTTATAGTACTACCCTATTGTCATGCAGACCCAGTACTTTGTAAAAGATTGGAAGAAGTTGGAACCGCTGCTGTTATGCCATTAGGTGCTCCTATAGGAAGTAATAAAGGGTTAAAAAGTATTGATTTTTTAGAAATTATAATAGACCAAGCTAATGTACCTGTGGTGGTTGATGCTGGAATTGGTGCTCCTAGTGATGCCGCTAAAGCATTGGAGATTGGAGCAGATGCGGTATTGGTCAATACAGCAATCGCTGTTTCTGATAATCCAATTGAGATGGGCATGGCTTTTAAAATGGCTGTTGAAGCAGGAAGGATGGCATATAATGCTAAATTAGGAACACATTCTCACATTGCTAAAGCGAGTAGTCCTTTGACTGCTTTTTTGGATGAGTAAATTTTAGGAATAAATAAATAAAATTATGTCAAACAATCAAAAATTAAACCCTGCTGTTAGCTTAAGTATCACTGCAGCTATGTTTGTGAGTCTTTATATTATGATTAAAAGTTTTGATAGTGGTGAAACTTGGAGAATAATAGCCTCATCAATTGGTTTTTTATGTTTCTTTTCTTTGGGAATGTTCTTTTTATATAGTCAATTGAAAAACAAGAAAAAATAAAAAATATTTTTTATTTTTTTATTTAAAATTCCATTTCATACCTATTCCAAAAGAGTGGAATCTTATGTCATATGGATTTATAATTGATATGCTCTGTATATCAAAAACTCTAAGTGTCATTCTTCTTAAAGTACTATAATCATAAGAAGCGAATACATCTAGTTTTTTATTGATATGGTAATGTAAAGTTATTGAAGGATTTATAGAAAAGAGTCTATCTTTAGTGGATGAATCTATATCCTCATTAAAGTTAGGACTAGCCGTTGAAGTACCCCCCATATTTTCGACTGCTGCATCTTGGGCAAAACTTAATATTTCAGTCGGAAAATAATAAGCCAATGACATTCCCCCTTCAATAGATAGTTTTTTTGTCATTAAAAACTGAAACCGAATAGGTAGTTGAATGGAATTATATTTTTGAGAATGAAATTCTTTTTCATTAAAAAATTCACTCGCATCAAGAAATGAAAGAGCAAGCGTTTCGCCTGAATTAGGTCTAATGATAGCATTTCTACGTTCGTACTCTAAGCCTGTAGAGAATATCCACCTTCTTGACATTTGATTATTATATGTCAAGCCTGTTCTAATACCATATTCTCTTTCTGATTGCATTAAATAACTAAGAGATAATGCTAGATAATGTTTTTTATTTTTTTCAGAAATGAACTGAATATCATCTTCCAATTCTATATCATAATTAGGTTGATATGGAATAGAATTGATTGTAAGTGGACTAGAAATTGTATTTAATTCATTAAATACCTGTTCATCTAATACGTTTACTTGTTCAGTTTCCTTATTTTCTTTAGTTTCTTGCTTATCAATTTTATGAGTAGGTGTAGTTGAATTATTAATATTAATAGGATTAAATGGTTTACTAATTTCAGAAATATTATTATTCATCATTAGAGTTTCATCATCCAAATTATTATTATTTGAAGATAATATATTTGCCACTACATTATTAGAAGAATTATTATAATAATTAATATTATTATTAACAACATTTACATCCTTGGCTTCAATATTTTCATCATTATTATTTTCTATTTTATTAGCATTATCATTAACTAAACTATTATTTTCTAGCCTATTAATATTATTATCATTAATGGAATTATTGGTTTTTATTTCATTTTTTTCTTGAACAATATCATTAAGAGCATTATCACTATCACTTAAAAAATAAATAAAAGGAGTTAGGAACAATAAAGCTCCTAGGAAAAACAACCAAATAATAGGTCTCTTTTTCTTCTTTTGTGGCATTTCTTTATCCAAGATGTCATGCATCTTAGACCAACCTTTGTCCGACAATTCTCGATATATATTCTTATCCTGCATCTTTCTGATTATTATATTGTTGTTCCAATAATTCTTTTAATTTTTTACGTGCATTTGACAAGTGCCATTTAGAAGTCCCTTCGCTGATATTGAGGGTTTGAGCAATTTCACTATGTTTCAATCCATCTATAGCATATAATTGAAATACTTGAGCTGAAGCAGAAGGTAAATGATCAAGCATCTTTATAATGTCCTGATAATACAAATTATCAAGAGCAGAAGTATTTTCATAACCATGGTTTAAAGTGTCATCTTCGCTTAGAATAATTGCTTCTAAATACCTTTTATTGGATCGAAAATAATCTGCCCTTGTCCTCATCATTATGGTTTTAATCCAATATTCTAAAGATTGAGGATTTTCTACTTTATGGATATTTTTAAATACCTTTAAAAAACCTTGATTAACAATATCTAATGCCTTTTCTTCATTTTTAACATGGTACATAATGATAGACATTGACATCCCGAAATATTTTTTATATAATATTTCTTGAAAACGCCTATCATTATGAGTACAACCTTTGATAAGGTCTGATTCCTTATATGTTTTTTTAAAAAAAGGCAAATCTATATTTATTATTTAATAAAGTTCATCAATAAACCATCCACTGCAATCCCTTGGTCAATATTCATTTCATTCTCATCATAAGTAATCGTTCCAACATTAACTCCATCGATATACAATTGCTCTAAATCATTTTCATTAACAATATTATAATCATAAATCCCAGTATCAAACATAGAATAAATTTGTTCAGGACCATCGGTTTCTATATTATTTTGAACTTCTAGTTTTTGGGTAGTAGGAGTAAAAATCCAATTCACATCTCCATCATTATAATCGATATTGATTCCTGCCAATCCACCTGAAACGTTATTCAATTTCCAAGTACCTTCTATAGACAATATATCATTATTTTCTTCTTTACATGAAGACATCAATAGAATAGGAATGATTAATAAAAAAAGCCATTTTGTGTATTTCATAATAATTTAATTTTTAATAGTGTTATAATTAGAATATAAAAGTATTTTAGAATTCAAAACCTAATTGAAAATTATACCTTTGAAAAAACATGATTTCTCTATTGATATCAATATAACCATCCCAAGAGTAATCATATTTATATACAACATGTTGCATTTGATAACCTAAAGCAACTGTAGTTGCAAAATTAGGTCTTTTTTGAAATCTCCAACCCAACATTGGATTGACAAATGCACCTAATGGTTTATTGTCATATCTTCTCCAATCAAAAGGCATCCAAAATCCAACACCTACATTCAATCTATAGAAAGGACTGTTTTTCCATTTTGTTAGATTTCCAGTTGCTTCGCCGTATATTGGTAAAAAGATTTCTTCTAAATTATAAATTTCTAAACCTAATCCTCCACCAAAATTATAATAGTTATTTTGTTTTTTTAAAATACTATATCTGATTCCAAAACCACCTGCATAGCCTTGTTCTGGCGAACCACCCATATTAATGTTCAATGCCAAGTGATTTAAGATTTTATTTTCTTTTTCAACAGGTAATTCTTCTTGTGCATTCAATGAAAAAGTACTTATTATTAGTATTAAAATCAATATATTTTTCATGAAAATAAATTTAAAAACAACTTAAATAATAACAAATATTTGTTATTATTTAAGTTGTAGATTATTAATTACTTGTAGAAATAAAGCTCAAAACTTGAACATCTTCAGGAGATGAAGTATCAAATTGGTAAAAACCATCTTGACCAATTACCATTACATGATTTTCGCCTAGAGCTATGATATCAAAAGCATCAATATCTCTATATGCACCTATTTCAACTATATCATTAACATTAGAAGCATCTAGAATTTTAAATCCATTAGTCCCTTCACATATGTATAATTTATCGTTGAATGTAACAGACAATCCATGAGGGTTTTGCATTGGATAGGTTTTCACTAAAAAAGGACTAGCTAAGTTTCTAATATCAACAACATCTAATTGATTCGTGAAACTTTCACATTCTGTGCCATCTCTTAGCGTTACAAAAGCATAATCACCTTTTACATAAACGGGGTCACAAGCTCTAGCATGTTCAAATTTAGCCATATAAGAAGGCATTGTTGGATTAGAATTATCTAAAATATACATACCATCAGCAGCACCTATAAATAGATTTTCTCCATACGGAAAAATAGTCTCAATATTCCATCCTATATATTCAGTATTAGAAAATTCAGGATTTGTTACATCTTGGATATCAAAAACATCTATATAGCCTTCATCTAAGCAATATAAGTAATCTTGGTATAAACCAAATCTCGCCATAGAACCTGCAATTCCAGAACTTACTTGTGAAGCACTGACTGTATTTCCTAAACCAGCATCTGCTGTTGCAAATAATTCTACACCATCTTCAAACATTAAGTGTCCCCAATAAGAATGATAACAATCAATTGTCCTAGTTTCCACTGTACGTTCATAACCAATCACATAACCTGAGCCTTCATGATAATGATAAACATTGGTAAAAACATCTTTTTCTCTATCCATTAATTCAGGATAACTTAAATTAGAAATATTAATAGCTAATAAATCAGCGTAGCTATCAGCATATAAAATATTATTTTTAACCGCTAAATCTTTATTTCCTTTTATAGCTATGAATGCTTCAGTTATGGGATTGCTTGGGTCTTGATTATTAATAATATGGATTCCCTCATCTATTTCATTGATAAAAACATATTGATTATAAAAATATAATTTACCAATATTTTCCATCGGTCTTGCTGCTAAATATTGAGGGTCATGTCTAAACTCATCACCTGTAGAATATATAGGAACATATTTGGTATAAGTAGATTTATTTTTACACTTATCTTCAACACAAGATTGAAAAATCATAGTCATAGTAATTGAAAAAAGCATTAAAAATACGATTGATTTTTTCATAATTTTTTATTTATAATTAATAATATAATTTAAACTTGTTCTTAAAATAGATATAAAAGTAACGTTACAATTATAAAGACGGTATGCTATAGAGAAAAGGTTGGGTTGGGTATTATTTTTTTTTCGGAATATCCATTACTAAGCCATCATATCCTAGATAAGTCCTAGGAAAAATACTCTGAGCTTCATCTAAATGTGCTTGTAAATTATCGTATCTAGCAGAATAATGTCCAATGATTAATTTACCTACATTTGCTTTTTTAGCAATAGTAGCTGCTTGTAGTGAAGTGGTATGAAAAGTAGCTTTTGCTTTGTCTATATCCTCATGTAAAAAAGTCGCCTCATGATATAATAAATCAACATTTTTAATAATGGGAATAATATCTTCATGATACATAGTATCTGAACAAAAAGCGAAAGAACGGGGTTGTTCAGAATCCATCGTTAATTCTTTATTGGCAATGATTTTACCTTCAGGTGAAACCCAATCATTTCCGTCTTTGATTGCA
>JAHDBK010000203.1 GCA_020630455.1 Saprospiraceae bacterium | reverse complement strand
AATAAATATTCTATACGCTTTGTAATTTTATTAAATAATAAAGAGTATTCTTTATAATTTAATAAAATTTATAAATATAATACATTATAAATAATTATAAAATATAATTTAAAACCAAGTCACAATTACAGCCTTGTATGAATCTGGTTTTTTTTCTCGTGGCATATAGTTTGGTCATTTAAGACCAAACAACCAAATAGTGATGAGAGGCATATATACAAAAAAAAGTGATTCATTTACCATAGGCAAAGTCTTATTTATTTTTTATTTTGGAATATTTAATTTACAACAAAATAATGCACAAATATGTACTGTCAATGCAGGTTTACCTTCTACATTTTGTCAAGAAAATATACAATTACAAGGAGAAGTTTCATCCATAAATGGTATTTTAGAATCTATAGAATGGGTATTGATAAACCAACCTAATGGTGCTAATGCTAATATCATTAATCCCAATTCAATACAGGCACAAGTTTCTGGCAATTTGGAGGTAGGTGATTATACTTTTGAAATAAAAATGATGTGTACTGACAGTCAATATGTAAGTCAACAAGTAGTTCATTCTGTGATTGAAGATGTCACCCAAGCCTATATTCCTTCATCAATTATTAATGTAGGATGTTATTATGATGATGGAATTCAAGTCAATGGAGGGATTTATACTCCACTTCCAAGCGAAACAGTACAATGGGAAGTCTTAAATGGAATACAAGGAATTTTTTCAGATAATCAAATTAGCAATCCTCTTTTTTATCCTCAAAACAATCCCTTAGAATGTAATACCAATACTTACCAATCCACTTTTCTACAATATACAATCAGTAATGGTGTATGTAATAGTTCTGATATTATTGAATTAAGGTATTTTCAAGCAGAAAATGATTTTGTTGCACAAGCAATGCCAAAAATAACTTGTGGACAGTGTGTCAGTTTAATGGGAACTTGTAATTCTAATGGAACTGGAGAATGGACTTATAGTGGTACAGGTATGGCTACATTCTCTAATCCTAATGAAGCTAATACAGAGGTTTGTATAGACCAATATGGAACGTATATCTTTACTTGGACAGTTAATTCTGGTTGTAATATTGGAAGTGCTTCTGATACTGTTACTTTTAAGGATATAAATGAAAATATTGTTAATGTTTATGCAGGCCCAGATGAAGAATATTGTGAATTACCCAATAGTATTGTATTGAATGCATCGCCTTTAAATAATAATCAAATAGGAGAATGGATACAATTGAGCGGTAGTCCAGCTCAAATCCTTAATCCTAGTAATCCTTCAACTGCTGTCAATGGAATTGTTTCAGGAGGAGGTCCTTATCAATTTTCTTGGGAAATTCTAGGCAGTGAGTGTGGTAATTATGATATTGTTACAATTAGTGAACACCAACCATTTTCTTGGTTTGAACCCATTGAAAATAATGATTGTATAGCAGAAAATATTACTATTAACGAAAGAGAAATACTAAAATCATCAGTCATTCCAGCTAAGGACTTTGATTCACTAATTGTACAATTTACATTATTACAAGCATCTCCACTCTATTTAGACAATGCTGATTTAGCTATTAAAATAGCAGGTTCGACTTCAAATACAGGATATTCTACAGGAGGAATGCCCAGTCCCTTACAATTTAGTAATATTGGAACCTCTCAAACCTTAAAATTATATAATAACCTATTTGATATTACAAACCCAAATGATGTAGCAGGATTTAAATTTACTGTGCATAATTATGTTGGAAATTTTAAGATGCAAGTTGTTATCAATGATGGCTGTTCTACTAAAACATTCTTAATTGATAGAAATCCTAGTGGTTGGATTAATTCTGGTGTCAATGCTGGAACTGATGTTGTATTACCTTGCAATGTTCACGACTTCCAATTATCTGCCAATCAAGCAAATTCTTATACAGATTTATATTATTGGTCATATATTTCTGGTCCCATCAATCCCTTTAATGCTACTAATCAATATATTCACAATCCAATATTGAATAATTTACCAAGTGGAAAATATACTTTTGCTTGGAATGTAATGACCGGACCTAATTGTCCACCTAATTTTGATGAAGTAAGCGTTTTAATAAGTGATACTCCCCCACTCGATGTATCTGCAAGTATACAAAATAATGAGCTATGTGGTCCTATTACTTTAAATGGTTATTTTGATGAAAATACAGCCATTAATGGAACTTGGACTCAAATCAGTCCTAACATTACAAATGAAAATATTATTATTAATAATAATCAAATAATAATTGATAATACTCAGGCTAATACGACATACTTATATAGATGGTATGTAGAAAATGCTTGTGGAATTGATTCAGTTGATATCTCTTTTTTAAGTAATACTACAGCTAGTCCTTCACTCGCTTGGATTAATACCAATAACGCGGTTATTTGTACCACCACACACAACACTTTCAATCAACTAATTGCTGAGGAAATCACAAGCGGTGAAGGACTTTGGGCTGTTATTAGTCAACCTGAAAATAGTGAGCCTGTTTTTATACATCATCCCAATCAAGAAATGACTAATTTTAGTTTATCTGATGGGTTGAACAATCCTGACAATTATGGCACTTATCTTTTTGAATGGCAAGTTAGTGATATTGGATGTACCACTATAACTACTGATACCGTTATGGTAAATTATTATTGTTCTAATAATGATAATATTAATATTATTGAAAATATTGATTTGTGTGGTATTGATAATTTTCCTTATACCTATTCTAATCTTGAAGCACAATTTCAAGAAAATTGTATGGATATAAATAATTTTGAAATTGAATGGCAAGTAATTGAAGAACCATCTCTTAATTCAGCAATTATTATATCGCCAAATAATCATATTAGTGATATTGTTTTTTATAGTCAAGGGACTTATAAAATTCAATTCATTTCTCCATGTGGAGAAGAAGAGATTGTTACATTTAATGTAGCAAGCAGCAATCCAATAAGCTTTGCAGGAGAAGATCAAGTAAGTTGTGATAGTCAAAATGGTATCTTTTATATGAATGCCAATAATTTACCTATTGGAAATACAGGAGTATGGGTTTTAGATGATTTTACAGGAAATGGAGAGGTGATTATAAATGACATTTACAATCCTAATACAAGTATTGAACTTACTTCTATGGGTACAGCTACTTTGTCTTGGCAATCCCTTTCAAATAATGGAATCTGTCCTCCAAATTATGATGAAGTGAATATTACTTGGATGGGACAGTCAAATAATACAGACACTTTAAAATATTGTGATGTAAACACCATTCAATTGAATAGTAATTATAATAATAATTTTGATGTAACATGGTCTATCATTAATAGTGATGATAATCTCATTTTTAGTCATCCTACTGAGCATATCACGAATATTGAAAATTTAGGATACGGAACGCATGAGATAAATCTTAATGTTTCTAATGATTATTGCCAATCAAATGATACTTATATTATCATTATTGATTCCATTATTATAGCCAATGCAGGTGTAAACCAAGTAATTTGCCAAGGAGATAGTATAATTTTAGATAAAAATCAACAGAACGGTGTATGGAATGTTTTAGAAGGAAACACTCAAAATCTAAATGATAATATTTATAATCCTATTGATAATTTAAATCAATATATTTTTGAATATGAGGTTGAAAATGGTCTTTGCTCTAGCAATGATTTTATGATAGTTAATGTTTTCAATGAAGAATTATTAAATTATAATATAAACCACCCTAATTGTAATCAAACTAATGGCTCTATAATTCTAAATGAAGAAATTGAAAACGAAGGTATTGTATTCAATTGGAGTAATGGAACAAACGAGCAAAATTTAACGAATGTGTCAAGTGGAGTTTATACGGTAACGCTTAGTTATGATAACTCTTGTTCTTTTACTAAATCTTTTGAACTTGAAATCAATGATGCTCCTTTTACTATTATACATAATATTGACACCATCGTTTGCCCTAATTCTTTAGTAGAAGTATATGTTGACTCTATAGCGGGTTATTCTTATGAATGGAGTAATGGAGATAATGCCTCCAGTACTATTTTAAATGCAGATAATAATGCTTTTCAATTAACGATTACAAATTCTCTTGGTTGCCAAGGAGTTCAATCTTTCAATATAGCCTTATTGAACACTCCTATTGTTAATTTAGGTGAAGATATCAATATATGTAATGATACAAGTATAGTTTTAAGTCCCAATATTAATTCAACAGAATATTTAGCTCCATTTTACTTGGAAAGCTTCGAAAATAGCTTGGGGACATGGACACAATCCACAAATGATGATGGCAATTGGATAAGAGATAATAATGGAACACCATCTTATAATACTGGTCCCGTTAGTGGTGCTAATAATTCTAATTATTATATGTATCATGAAGCATCTTATGGTAGTGTTGGTTCTCAAATTATTCTACTGAGCCAAGAATTTGATTTAAGCAATAAGAATAATAGCATTTTGTCTTTTTATTATAATATGAATGGAAGTACAATAGGAAGTTTAGAATTAGAAATTAGCAATGACCAAGGAAGTACTTGGAATAATGTATGGAGCCTTTCAGGGCATCAAGGAATAGAATGGGAAGCTGCTGTCGTCGATTTATCAGATTTCAATCAAGATATTGTACAATTTAGGTTTATTTCTACTAAAGGAACTTCCTTTACGGGAGATATAGCCATAGATGATATTTCAATTGCAGAATCTGCTTATTCTTTTTATTGGAGTAATGGTGAGCAAACAGAAAGTATAATTATAAATCCTCAAACTTCTAATACTTATACTTTGGATTTAATTACTGCTGATAATTGTATAGTTTCCGATGAAATAGAAATAATAAAGTGCAATTATTTTGGCGGTCATGTGTGGATAGATGAAAATGGAAATGGATTGCAAGATGATACAGAAGAAATGATTTCTGGAACAACAATCACACTCCTTAATCTAGATGAAAGCCCTGTATTAATGAATAGAGAATATTCAATAGAAGATGATTTTAATATTGTAGATTACAATAATAGTCATGGCACTTATGATTGGTCAAATACACAATGGGAAGAAGTAGATAACCTCTCTGGAGGTCCTACAAGTGGAAATGTATTTATTGAAAATAATGAACTAAAATTATATGGTTCTCAAATTATAAGAAGGGATATTATATTACCTAATAATGCAAATAATGTGGCTTTTAATTTAGAATATAAAAGAAATCAGTATGATGTTAATGATGTAGTTAAAGTGTCATATTTTGATGGACAATGGAATGTTATTGATTATATTATTACCAATAATGAAAATGAATCTGATATTGAATTTAAAAAAATAATGAATATTCCAATAAGTCCAAACACTTCAAAAATTAGTATAAAAACTACTGCCCAAGAAGATGAATGGATTGCCATAGACAAAGTGAAAATTACATTCGATTTAACTGAAAACTATTCTACTATAACTGATGAAAACGGATATTATGAATTCAATAGTAATGATAGTATTTATATCAAAGGAAATGAGTATAAAATTTCAATGTATTCAATTGATACTTCTTTAAATAATAATAGAACATTAACCTATCAAAATATAAATAATGATAATAATGATGATATAGACAATGATGCTGAAAAAGGACAAAATGAACATTTATTAATTATTAATATGATTGCTCCTATTAATAATCCAGAAGTTAATTTCGATTTTGGTTTAGCCAATCAAAGTATTGCTGGTTGTGCTTGGTATGATCAAAACTTTAATGGTTTAAGAGAAGAAAATGAAATTTTGATTCCCAATATTCTTGTAAATCTTTTAAATGAAAATGATTCTATCATTGCTCAAACCTTGACTAATAATAATGGTATATATACTTTTCAAAATATAGAATTAGGAGATTATCAAGTTCAATTTAATAGTTCTACAGTTTTAAATGGAATTCTATTAGATACTCCTACTATTCAAGATATTACCTCCAACAATGTAGAAGATGAATTGGATAGTGACATTAATCCTTTAGATAATAAATCCAATCTTTTTAATATTAATATTGCCAATAAAATAAATAATATTGATGCAGGTTTTACTTTCGGAAATTTACCTGTAGAATTATCTCAATTTAATATTTATAATGAATTATGTAACAATGAATTAGAATGGGAAACTTTAAGTGAAAATAACAACAGTCATTTTGAAGTAGAACATAGCAATGATGGAATACATTTCAATACAATTTCAAGAATCGAAGGAAATGGAAATTCAAATTACAGTATCAATTATTCCTTTTCACATTCTATCAATAATAATCATGAATTACACTATTATAGATTAAAGCAAGTAGATTTTGATGGAAAATATACCTATTCTGATATCAAGGTGATAGAATCAAATTGTTCAAAAAGTTCTTTAGTAGAAATATACCCTAATCCTAGTGCAGATATTATTCATATTCAGGATAATAATAAAGAACAATTCAATCTATCACTAGTAGATGCTAGTATGAAATCCGTACCATTTTACTTGATAAATGATGATTTATCATACAAAACAATTGACATCAACCATCTTCCAAAAGGTTTTTATTTTGTAATAATTGAATATGAAAACAATATAGAAACCCATAAAATAATTAAAATTGATTAAAAATTAATTTTAAACTTTATTAATATTAAAAAAAAATATAACTTTAAGCATTAGAAGTTATTACGAAAAATTGATTATAGTTAAATTGTCTTTTTAATTCTATCCTTCGTTATTCCTCTCAAACATAGCTATGGCTATGCTTTTCGAGTAATGCCTCGACTATAATTAAAAATACTAATTTATCTTT
>JAHDBK010000202.1:1875-6847 GCA_020630455.1 Saprospiraceae bacterium | reverse complement strand
AATAATATACTCGATTTTGATGAAGCCAAGGATTTAGTCCCTGCGGGCGAGCAATTATTGTGGTCAGAGAAGATACAAAACCCGATTAAAACACATTTGGTTCTTTTGAGAAGTTTATTTAAGAAACCTCTTTTCAATAGGGGGCGGTTTTTAGGATTTTATTTATTGTCAATCATTATGTTGTTAATATTCTTTTCAATGATTGGGATGACTACAGAACTTTTAGTTAAAGGCTTTTTCCTATCTCTATTTGTTGGAGCATATTCTTCAGTTAATTTTAATAATGAATTTTATAAAACTCAAATATTATCTGTTTGGGAAAATGTTTTTATGATTAAGCATTTTTATGGTCTTTTTTTATTAATTCTTCCAGTATTGTTTTTAATAACAAATACTGTTTTTTTAATCGTTTTATTCATTGTTATTACCATTTATATATACTCTTATTTAAAAGAAATTCCAGTACGGTTTACTATTACTGATAAAACATTGTCCATTGAAAAAGGGATATTTATAAAGAAAATTCTTTATTTTGATATAGGTTTTTTAAAACTGAAAGAATTGTCTTCTTTTTCAAATGGATTACATTTTATAGCATTGGAATCTATTTTCTTTAGTAATAGTGATTATTGGACTAAAGAAAAAGAAAAGATAGTTTTTGGGCCATTAGATAGCCCTAATGTAGTAATGGATATTTTGAAAATAAATCATCCTACTCATCTTAAAGAGTTTTATAATTTTTTAAAGTTCAATAAAAAAGAACATTGGTTTACAAGGAAATTATTCGATAAAAAAGAAGATGAAGAAATTATATTAAAAAAACATTCTAAATTTAAATTATCTTCAAAGATTGATTCCTTGATTTTGAGTCAATATCGCATTCTTTCTTTGTATAGGAGTAGATTGATTGCTATTCCTTATGAAGAAATTGAATATGTAAAACAAACAGAGCAAAATCCCAATAAATTAAGAATACAATTAAAAAAAGGTTATACTATTAATAAAACAGGTAGTCAACAAACATTTTTATATTTAAATTTTGACTCAGAAGAACAGCAAATGGAGTTTTTTGAAGAGATTCAAGAGAGAATTAAATAATGTCTAATTATTCACATTTTATCTTTTAGTACTCTATTAATATTAAATTAGCATTTTAAAAATAGATACATACTCAATATGTCCAATATAGACCGTCAAAAATTAGGGAAATTATTTTATAAAAAAATTATTAATATATCTAAAGAAGAAGATGTAAAAGAACAAATACATCTATACTTACAGTCTATATCTCAACTTTATTTTTGGGCAACAGAAGACGAGCGACTTAAATTTGCTCATTTCAATTCTAGAATTGCATTTACAGGTCATAAATTCAAGATTCCTAAAGATTATTTGCATTTAGTTTATACTTTTAGAAAGGAATATTTTAATTATTTAAAAAATCAAAACCAATCAAAAAATAAAGAAACTTCTTTATTAAATCATGGGAAAGCAGCACTGGCCTATTCTGTAAAAGCAATGACGGACTGTGAAATCCCAATTAAGTTACAAAAAGAACTCATCCCTATTCAACATTTTTTACCAGAGCAATCTATTATTCAATCTCATAAAGAATGGGCGACCGTTTTATTAATTGACATAGATAAAGAAAATGAATATTTAATTGCCGTTGATAATGATGCTCCTCAAAAAGAAATCAAAATTAAATATAATATAGTTGGTAAAAATGATTTTTTCAATCCAAGTATTGCACTTATAGAGGAGGTTTTTGGTTTTCCTATTCAGGTCAATTTATTGGATGTAGATATTGATGATGATGAAATGTATCGTCCAAGTGGTTTTGTGATTTTGCCTGATTATTTGATTGATATTACATCTATATCAGAGTGCTTCAATTATGATGGTTCAGATGCGAGACTATATTTATTAAAGAAATTTATACCCGTCCACATCAATAAATATTTGGTGATTGGAAATACCGCCAATTATTTTTTAGATGAGATGATGAAAAATACTTCTAAAAAATTTAAGGAGTTGTTTTTGGACATCTTTAAACACGACCCAATTGGTTTGAGTACTTTGGATGATAGAGAAATTAGGGAAATCATGATGCAATGCCAAAGGCATTATGTTCATTTATTAGATACTATTCATAATGATTTTAAAAATCAACAAATTGATGCTCAAAATGCTTATTTAGAACCCTCTTTTTATTCTAGGATATATGGTATTCAAGGGCGTTTAGACCTTTGGTATCAAAGTGAAAAAACGGCAAAGATTGTTGAACTCAAAAGTGGTAAACCCTTTCGTCCAAATAAGGAAGGATTAAATATTAATCATTATATACAAACATTATTATATGACTTACTGGTGAAGTCTGTATTTGGACAAGAAATTAATCCAACGAATTATATTTTATATTCTCAAGTAGAACAAAATCGCCTCCGTTTTGCCAAGGTCTCTATTACGCATCAAATGGAAGCCATGCAAATCCGCAATCAAATCATGGCAATTGAATTTCAAATGACGCAAATGAATGCTGAAAGTTCAGGTCCTTTAGAGTTGATTATGATGGATAAATTAGAAAAATGGCAGGGGTTTCATAAAAGAGATGCACAACATTTTAATGCAATTTATAAAGAAATTTCTTTATTAAATAAAAAATATATACATACCTTATGTGGCTTTATAGCTCGGGAACATTATACTGCAAAAATCAGTGGAAGCCATGAACGTTCAAGAGGAGGTCAGGCGTCTTTATGGTCCAAGTCTCTTTTTGAAAAACAAGAAGATTTTGAGATTTTATCTCCTTTAAAAATTCATGAAATCAATAAAGGGGAAGAGCCCATTATTTATTTTGTGAAAACAGAAAAAACGAATGACTTAGCCAATTTTAGGGTAGGGGATATAGTGGTAATGTATCCATTTGTAAATGAAGAATCAACGGTTTTAAAGCATCAAATTTTTAAATGTACTATAATAGAAATGAATAGTGAATATATCGCTATTCGCCTTAGGGCAAAACAACATCATTATGCTATTTTTGAAGAATTTGAATATTGGAATTTAGAGCATGATTTGTATGATAGTAGTTTTAATACACAGTACAAACAACTGCTTTCTTTTGCTGCTGCTCCTCAAGAAAAAAGAGATTTGATTTTAGGCGTTCAAGCACCTTCAATGCCTGATAATACTCCATCATTTATTACAAAAGAGATGATGACCAATCATCAAGAAAAGGTATTCAATCAAGTCATTCATCAAGGGAATATGTTTTTGTTGTGGGGTCCGCCAGGCACAGGAAAAACCAATATGATGGTTCAGCAAATCGTAGGGCATTGTTTGGATAAAACTGACGAACACCTTTTATTATTAACCTATACCAATAGAGCTGCTGATGAAATTTGTGCCGCTATTGAATCCTATGCTCCACACATTAGAGATAATTACTTTAGGATTGGTTCTCGATTTTCGATTGATAATCGATTCAAAGACAGATTATTGAATGAATTGATTGCCAATGTCAATACGAGGAAAGAAGTAAAAGAGATTATTCAAAAAAATAGAATTGTGGTAGCGACAGTTGCTTCAATGTTAGGACAAAAACAATTATTACAACTCAAAACATTTGATAGAGTTATCATAGATGAAGCCAGCCAAATAACGGAGTCTATGCTTTGTGGTTTGCTGCCTTATTTTGAGAAAGTATTGATGATAGGAGACCACAAACAACTCCCTGCGGTCACTACACAATCCGAACAAGAAGCCTTAGTTCATGATGAAGAATTAAATGCGATTGGATTGACGGATTTGAGGAGGTCTTTATTTGAACGTTTATTTCAATTATACCAAGAAAAAAATTATGATTATGCTTTCGCACAATTATATGAGCAAGGGCGAATGCATCAAGATATTATGTCTTTTCCAGATAGGCAATTTTATAATAATTCATTGAGCATTTTGCCTAATGATATTCCTTATAGTAAAGAACAAAAAAATCCTCTACAAATTAAAGATAAACGATTAGGGAAACAAAGAATATTATTTATTCCTACTGATAGTAAAGCTCCTGTATTTCAAGAAAAAACTAATAAAATAGAAGCACAAATAATAGTGGATTTAGTCAAGCGTTTTCAAAAAATATATCCTAAAATGCCTTTAGGAAATATAGGTATAATAACGCCTTTTAGAGCCCAAATTGCTTGTATTATGCAATCACTCCAAGAGGCTAAAGTTGATGTCGATTCCCTCACTATAGATACAGTAGAACGGTATCAAGGAGGAGCTAGAGATGTGATTTTGATTTCTGTTTGTGCGAATCATCCTTTGCAATTAAGGAGCATTGTATCGGCTGATAAAGACAATACCATTGACCGCAAACTCAATGTCGCCATCACTCGAGCAAGAAAACACCTCGTCATGGTTGGTAATCCTGAAGTATTGAAGGAAAACCTGTTTTATAGGGAGTTTATGAAGGAGTATGGGCTGTGAGATTCCATATTCCTTTTCTATTTCTTTAGCCTTGTTGTGCCTTTTTCCTCTTGTGAGTTTTCTTTTTAAATAAGAGTAATCATGTAATATATCTGAGGAAAAAGAGTGCTTATAATTTTTAGTATAAATAGTGAGTTCATTCCAAGTTTTATATTTATTGCTTTTTTCTATTTCTATATAAGATTCTATATCTTTAAGATAAATAGTCTTTCGAATTTGATAGAATACATTTTTGATAATGATTTTGTCTTTTAATAATATAATAGACTCTAATAAATAGATGCTATAGCAGCCAATTATTGTAAAAATAAATCCTATTATAAGCGGAATAGAGGCACCTATTGTAATATATTTTAAAGGAGCGATTCCAACATTATAATAATGAATACTAACCCATATTATAATCGCAATAAAAAATATGAGAAAATATAATTTGTCTTTGCTATATGATAATAATCGTTTTGTCATTTACATTCTTTCT